>NZ_JBHMDZ010000005.1:0-280935 GCF_042430175.1 Paracoccus cavernae
GCCGCGGGCCTTGAAGGCCCCGGCTTTCTGCAGGTTCTCGCATTTGAAGAACAGCTCAGCCCCCGTCAGCTCGTTGAGCATCCACGACGTCAGAACCGGCGTCACATGGACATGCGGCGCAATCCGCTCGCGCGCAGCATACATGTCGCCAAGCGTCGGAATGTAGAAAGGTGCAACCTCAGACATATCAGGCCGCTTTCAGCATCGGGACGCCGGCAGTCTGGCGGTAGTGTTCCTGAGCCGCAGCAACGCCCGAGCCCAGTTTGATCGGCAGGTTCATGTCCGCGAGGCACATTTCGGCGACCGAAACAGCGAGCAGCGCCATCGCATCCGTCAGGCTGCCGAGGTGGCCGATGCGGAAGACTTTGCCCGCAACCTCGCCCAGGCCGGTGCCGAATGCGACCTGATACTGGTCCATAGCATGGCTGACGAATTTGTTGCCGTCGAAGCCTTCGGGGAATTTGATCGCGCTGACGCTGTCCGAGTAGAGTTCCGGACGGACGGCGCAGAGTTCCATGCCCCAAGCGTGGACGGCGGCACGGATGCCGGTCGCGATGCGGTTATGGCGTGCGAAAACATTGTCGATGCCTTCGGCGAGCAGCAGTTTGCAGCTCTCGTTCAGGCCGTTGATCAGGCCGACCGGCGGCGTATAGGGGTAGCCGTTGCGGGCATAGCCCGACGCCATGTCGCGGATGTCGAAGAAGGTGCGCGGCAGGCGGGCGGTTTCGACCGCAGCCATCGCTTTGGGCGAGAAGGCGGTGATCGCCAGACCCGGCGGCAGCATGAAGCCCTTCTGCGAGCCGGTGACGGCAATGTCGACGCCCCATTCGTCCATGCGGAAGTCCATCGAACCGATCGAGGACACGCCATCGACGAAGAGCAGCGCAGGGTGTTTTGCGGCATTCAGGGCGCGGCGGATCGCGGCGATGTCGGATTTGACGCCGGTCGCGGTCTCGTTATGCGTGGCCAGAACGACGCGGATCTCGTGGCCTTTGTCGGCGGTGAGGATCTCTTCGAAACGGTCGGCCGGAATGCCTTCGCCCCAAGGCGTCTGGACGATGGTCATGTCGAGGTTGTGGCGCTCGCACATGTCGATCCAGCGGTGGCTGAACATGCCGTTGCGGGCAGCAAGGACCTTGTCGCCAGCCGAGAGCGTGTTGGTGATCGCGGTTTCCCAGCCGCCGGTGCCGGTCGAGGGGAAGAGGAAGACGCTTGCGTCTTTGGTCTTCAGGACTTTCTTCACGGCGTCGAGCGCGGGATGAAGAATACGACCGAATTCCGCCGAGCGGTGGTCGATCGTCGGAATATCCACTGCCCGGCGCAGAGCTTCGGGCATATTGGTCGGGCCGGGAATGAAAACCGGGTTCTGGCTGATCATTGGCATAATCCTTTTTCCTCGTTGAATTGACGTTACGCTGGGGCCAATTATTTTGCAATTTTTCTGAAAATAATTTCGCAATCGCGGAAATATGTGATATTCAGTATTGAAATCATCGCCTTGGCCTTTTCCATTCCCGGGAGGTCAGTTTCAACGCAAGGAATAATCTGATTCAATGACCCGAGACAGTGAACCGATTCTCCGCAAGAGGGGCCGCCCGCGCGGAACCAGCACCACCCTCAACGACGATCGGGGCGGCGTGCGTGCGCTCGATCGTGCCTTGGATCTGCTCGATCTGCTCGCGCAGGGGCAGGGGTTGACGCTCAGCGAGATCGCGGCGCGCATGAAGCTGGCACCCTCGACCGTGCACCGCGTGCTCACGACTCTGGCCGCGCGCAATGTCGTCGAAAGCGATCCCTTGACGCAGGCCTGGTATGTCGGCCCTACCGCTTTTCGTCACGGCATGGCCTTCATGCGCCGCTCGGGGCTGATCGACCGCTCGCGGCCCTTGCTGCGCCGGTTGATGGAGTTTACGGGCGAGACCGCCAATCTCGGGATCCGCAACGGCGATGCGGTGCTCTTTATCGGCCAGGCCGAGACCCACGAAACAATCCGTGCCTTCTTTCCGCCGGGCACGCGCTCGCCGCTCCATAGTTCGGGGATCGGCAAGGCGCTTCTGGCCTATGCCGCGCCCGATGCCCTGCGCAGCTTCATGCGCGAGGCCGAGCTCACGCGCTTTACCGAGCTTACGCTGACCGAGCCCGAGGCACTGGTCAAGGATCTCGCCGCGATCCGCCAGCGCGGCTATTCCATCGACAACGAGGAACGCACCATCGGCATGCGCTGCATCGCCGCGCCGGTTTTCGACATGCTGGGCGAGGCGGTGGCGGGGATTTCGGTCTCGGGACCGGTTCACCGCATGACCGATGCGCGTATCGCGGCCTATGGCGAGGAAATCGTGCGGGCGGCGCGCGAGCTGTCGCTTTCGGACGGCTTTTCGGGGCAGGGGGCAGGCTGAACGGCCGCGCGCGCCCCTTGTCGCGATTTTTTCTTCGCGGCAGGGGAAAGGCGGGGGGAAACGAAACCCAATCTTTACCCTTAGGCGGCTAAGGTCGCTCTATTGGCACGATCCATTTTCATCATGCGCGGGTGGTCTTCCTTCTGGTCGACCGCCCGTATTCCTTCTCGGGGCCCTCCTTCGGCGGATCGCCTTGCCCGTTGCAGGCAGGTTCTGCGCGCCATTTCCGCATCGCCTCGACTTGGGGGGCAATCGGGGCGCAAAAAGGCTTCCCCTTGATCGCAAGTTGTGAGAACCATCAAGAAAATACAATCGCTCCGACGTCGAGGGGGACATGGCAGCAGACAACCGCTCAGAGGCTGCCCAGGGGCTGTCTCTCATCTCTCCTCCGCTGCTTTATTCGGTGCTGGTTCTGGCCGCACCTTTGGCAACGATTCTGGCCTATTCCTTCCTCAAGGACGGCTATCTCACGGTGATCCGCGAATTCACGCTGGAAAACTACCTGTCGGTCTGGTCCGATCCGATCTTCCACAAAGTCATGGCCCGCTCGCTTGTCGTGGCGGCCTTGGTGACTCTGGTCACGGTCGCGCTTGCCTTTCCGGTCGCCTATTTCCTGTCCTTCGTCGTCGCGCCCGAGCGTAAATCGCTGTGGCTTTTCCTGATCACCATTCCCTTCTGGACCAGCTATCTGATCCGCGTTTTCCTGTGGAAGGTGATTTTGGGTTATAACGGGGTGATCAATTCGGGGCTGAAATCGCTCGGCATCATCGAGCAGCCGCTGACCTTCATCCTCTATAACGTCAATTCGATGGTGATCACGCTGGCACATGCCTATGCGCCCTTCGCCATTCTGCCGATCTTCATCGCGCTGGAGAAAATCGACCGCTCCTTCCTCGAAGCGGGGCGTGATCTCGGTGAAAACCGCCTGATGACCTTCTGGCGCGTCACCCTGCCTTTGGCGATGCCGGGCGTGGTCGCGGCCTCGCTCATCGTCTTCATCCCGACGATCGGCGATTATGTGACCCCCGCGCTGATCGGCGGCGGCAAGATCCCGATGATCGCGAACCTCATCCAGGCGCAGATGCTCGACCTCGACAACCGTCCGCTTGGTTCGGCGCTGGCGGTTTCGGCGATGATCATCGTCGCGGTCGTGAGCGTGATCTTCCTGTTCCTCAACCGGCGATTCCTGAAGGTGAAACAATGAGGGGCGGTGGCCTTCGGATCTACGCGGTCCTTTATCTCGCGTTTCTTTACGCGCCGATCGTGCTTTTGCCGCTTTTCGCCTTCAACTCGGGCACGATCATCGCTTTCCCGCTCAAAGGGTTCACCACGGACTGGTTCTCGCAGATGTGGGCCAATGCGACCCTGCGTCAGGCGCTGAGCAATTCGCTGATCATCGCGGTCAGCTCGGCGGTGCTTGCGACCTGCCTCGGGGTATTCGCGGCGCGCGCCTCGACACGGTTCACCTTCCCCGCCAAGGGGCCGATCATGGGGCTGATCATGCTGCCTCTGGTGCTGCCCGAGATCATCGTCTCGATGTCGCTGCTGGTCGTCCTGCTCTCGGTCGGCGTCCAGCTCTCGATCATGACGGTGATCATCGGCCATACGCTGATCTGCATGCCCTATGCGGTGGTGATCCTGTCGACGGCGTTCAACTCGCTCGACCGCTCGCTCGAGGAAGCCGCCTATGATCTGGGCGAGACCAAGATCAGCGCCTTCCGGCTGGTGATCCTGCCCCTCGTGATGCCGGGGCTGATTTCGTCGCTTCTGATGTCCTTTACCATCAGCCTCGACGAATTCATCATCGCCTTCTTCCTTGCCGGCAAAGAGCCGACGCTGCCGACCTATATCTTCTCGCAGCTGCGTTTCCCCAAACAGATCCCGATGATCATGGCGCTCGGCACGGTGCTGGTCGTGATGTCGATCGTCCTTTTGACCATTGCCGAATACTTCCGTCGCCGCGGCGTTGCGCGGACCGGCGGCACCGATACCGGAGGCTTCCTATGAGCGTGACGACATCCGAGGCCATCAGCACAATGGCGACCGAAGAGCGCAAGCCGATGATCGAATGCCGCGATGTGCATAAATATTACGCGGATTATCACGCGCTTCGCGGCATCGATCTGACCATCCGCGAGGGCGAGTTTTTCTCGCTTCTGGGGCCGTCGGGCAGCGGCAAGACGACGCTTTTGCGCACCATAGCAGGGTTCGAGGATATTTCCTCGGGCGTCGTGATGATCGACGGGCAGGATATGGCCAATGTCCCCGCCAACCGCCGGCCGACCAATATGGTCTTTCAGTCCTATGCGATTTTCCCGCATCTGAGCGTCGCGGAAAACGTGGGCTTCGGCCTGCGGCGCGATCCGCGCAGCAAGGAAGAAAAGGCCCGCGCGGTCGAGGATGCGCTCGAGATGGTCGGCCTCAAGGGCTACGGCAAACGCGCCTCGCATGCGCTTTCGGGCGGCCAGCGCCAGCGGGTGGCTTTGGCCCGCGCGCTCATCCTCAAGCCCAAGGTTTTGCTGCTCGACGAACCGCTTTCCGCGCTCGACCGCAAAATGCGCGAGCAGATGCAGGTCGAGCTGATCAAGCTCCAGCGTCAGGTCGGGATCACCTTCGTTCTGGTTACCCATGATCAGGAAGAGGCGCTGGTTATGTCCGACCGGATCGCCGTGATGTTCGAGGGCGAGATCGCCCAGCTCGACGGCCCCGAGGCGCTTTACGCGCGCCCCGCCAGCCGCCGCGTCGCCGATTTCATCGGGGTGATGAACTTTCTGCCCGCCCATGTCCTCGGTGAAAACGAGGAAAGCGTGCGCATCGAGGCTCCGGGCTTCGGCGTGGTCGAGATACCGCGCCGCAATGTCAGCCGATCCAATCCGGGCGATGCGGGGCCGATGATCGGCTTCCGCCCCGAGGCGGTGACGCTTTTGTCGGCAAGTCAGGCGGCGGCCGCGACCGGCCGCGTGACCGCAGGCGTGATCGACGAAGTCGTCTACTATGGCGACATGACCTATTACGACGTGCGCCTTGACGGCTCGGCCCGTTTCGACGGGGTGGGGCGGCCGGTCCGCATTTCGATGCGCAACGTCTTCGGGCGCGACGTGCAGGATGTCGGAACACGGACCCGCATCAGCTGGTCGCCGGGCTCTTTGGTGCTTTTCCGCTAATATGTCTGATTTTTTGGGCGGATTCCGGCCTAGGCCGGTTGCACCCGAAAAAGCGGCATGTCAGGTTCGGCGTAGTTTCATCCAAGGAGATCTCCGATGATCCGCGCCTTTCTTGCTCTGCCCGCTCTGGCCCTGACTGCAGGCCTCGCCATGGCACAGACCGAAACCACCGAAGCTCCGGCTGCCGGCACGCAGATGGACATGGGCATGGCCTATGAAAGCGCCCGCAACCAGCTCGGCGTGCTTGAATACTGCCAGACCGAAGGTCACATCGACGGCAAAGCGGTCGAGATCCAGACCAAACTCCTGACCCTGCTGCCGGAAGGCGACAAGGCCAAGGGCGATGCTGCTCAGGAAAAAGGCAAGACCGGCACGGTTTCGTCGATGGGCATGGAGCAGACGCTCGACGCCGCAGCCACCGCGCAAAACAGCTCGGTCGAGGCTCTGTGCAAGCAGATGGACACGATGATCCAGCAGCTCGCAGCCCAGCTCCCGAGCTGATGTTCTGCCGCGCGATGCCGTCTGCTCAGACGGCGTCGCGCATCCCTTGGGCGCGCGGCCCCATCCGTCCGTTTCGCGCCCGACCGGCCGCTCCGGCGCTTCGGGATCTTCGACGCGGAGCAGGGACCATCCCCCAAGCGACCAGATGCGAGATGTCTTGGCAGCGCCATGAAGTTGCGCTATGGAACCTTCATGTTTGCACGCACCGCCACTCACTGCTGCATTACCGGCTGAAAATTTCAGGCGGGCGGCTGAGCGTGACCAGATGACGCCCGCAAAAGGGGAAGTCATGGTCCAGATCCGTCTGACGAATAGCAAGACCCGCAAGAAAGAAGACTTCCGTCCGATCGACGCGGAGAATATCCGCATGTATCTTTGCGGGCCGACCGTCTATGACCGCGCCCATCTTGGCAATGCCCGTCCCGTGGTGGTGATGGATATTCTGGACCGGCTTTTGCGTCATGTTTATGGCACGCAATCCGTGACTTACGTCAGAAACTTCACGGATGTCGACGACAAGATCAACGCGACCGCACTTGCGCGCAAAGAGGCGGGCGCACAGGGAACGCTCGAGGATCTGATCCGTGAACGGACCGCCGAAACCATCGGCTGGTATCACGAGGATATGGATGCGCTCGGCGCGGCACGCCCGAGCATCAAGGGCGTGGTTTCCGACAAGGCGGAGCCCCGCGCTACCGATTACATCCCGCAAATGATCGCGATGATCGAGACGCTGATCGCCCGCGGCCATGCCTATGCCGCCGAGGGGCACGCGCTTTTCGATGTGCGCTCCTATGCGCAATACGGCGCGCTCTCGGGGCGTTCGGTCGACGACATGATCGCGGGTGCGCGGGTCGAGGTCGCCCCTTTCAAACGCGATCCGATGGACTTCGTGCTGTGGAAGCCTTCGAGCGACGATCTGCCGGGCTGGGACAGCCCTTGGGGTCGCGGTCGTCCGGGTTGGCATATCGAATGCTCGGCCATGTCCGAAGAGCTTCTGGGCGAAAGCTTCGACATCCACGCCGGCGGGATCGACCTGCAATTTCCCCACCACGAGAACGAAATCGCGCAAAGCTGCTGCGCCCATCCCCACGGCGAATTTGCCCGCATCTGGCTGCATAACGAGATGCTGCAGGTCGAGGGCAAGAAGATGTCGAAAAGTCTCGGCAATTTCTTCACGGTCCGCGATCTGCTCGATCAGGGCATTCCGGGCGAGGTGATCCGTTTCGTCCTGATGTCGACCCATTACCGCAAGCCGATGGACTGGACGGCGGAAAAGGCGCAAGCCGCGCGCGACACGTTGTGGGAATGGCGCAAGCTGACGGCGGGCGTAACGCCCTCCGCGCCCGATCCGCGTGTGATCGAGGCTCTGGCCGACGACCTGAACGTCGCGGGCGCGCTTGCCGTGCTGCATGGCCTCAAGGGCGATCCGGCAGCTCTGCTGGCGTCGGGGCTTTTGCTCGGCCTGCTTTCCTCCGATATCGGCGCTTGGGCGGCGAGCGATGATGCGGCTGGCGAAGGGCTCGACGATCTGCTGGACAAGCTCTCGTCCAAATTCTCCGATATTCGCGCCAATGCAATGGTATCAAAAGATTTCTCTGGCGTTGATACGCTCAAGGCCGCGCTGACCGAAGCCGGTGTCGAGGTCCGCATGTCCAAGGCGGGGGTCGAGCTGATTGCCGGTCCGCGCCTTGACGCCGCAAAACTGGAGGAGCTTTTGTGAGCGGGCGCCTCTATCTCTACGACACCACTCTTCGCGACGGGCAGCAAACGCAGGGCGTTCAATTCTCGGCCGCCGAAAAGGCCGAGATCGCGCGCATGCTCGACGAAATCGGCGTCGATTACATCGAGGGCGGCTGGCCGGGCGCCAATCCCACCGACAGCGATTTCTTTGCCGCAGCCCCGCAGACACAGGCGCGGATGACCGCATTCGGCATGACCAAACGGGCAGGGCGCTCGGCCGAGAACGACGATGTTCTGGCGGCGGTCCTTGATGCGCGCACCAAAGCCGTCTGCCTTGTCGGCAAGACCCATCCTTTCCATGTCCGCGAGGCCTTGGGCATCACCCTCGAGGAAAACCGCGACAATATCCGCGCCTCGATCGCGCATCTCGTGGCGCAGGGCCGCGAGGCCTTGTTCGACGCCGAGCACTTCTTCGACGGCTATCTCGACGATCCCGATTATGCGCTCTCTTGTCTGCGGGTCGCGCTGGACGCCGGTGCGCGCTGGGTGGTCTTGTGCGACACCAACGGCGGCACCTTGCCCGCCCGTATCCACGAGATCACGGCTGCGGTCATCGCGGCCGGCATTCCGGGCGACAATCTCGGCATCCATACCCATGATGATACCGGCAATGCAGTGGCCTGCACGCTCGCCGCCGTCGATGCCGGTGCGCGCCACATCCAGGGCACGCTGAACGGTCTGGGCGAGCGTTGCGGCAATGCCAGCCTCACCAGCCTCATTCCGACCCTGATGCTCAAAGAGCCCTACGCTTCGGCCTTCACCACCGGCATCCACCCCGAGGCCCTGCCGCGCATGGTCCGCATCTCGCGCCGTCTCGACGAGATCCTGAACCGTCCGTCGCAGCGCGATCTGCCCTATGTCGGCGCTTCGGCTTTCGCGCACAAGGCGGGGCTCCATGCCAGCGCCATCCTGAAAAACCCCGCGACCTACGAGCATATCGACCCCGAATCCGTGGGAAATTCGCGCATCATTCCCATGTCCAATCAGGCGGGCCAGTCGAACCTGCGTGCCCGTCTGGCCGAGGCCGGACTGGAGGTCGCGCGCGAGGATCCCGCCCTTCCGCGCATCCTCGATCTGGTGAAAAACCGCGAAGATCAGGGTTATGCCTATGATGCAGCCCAAGCGAGTTTCGAGCTTCTGGCGCGCAACGAACTGGGCCTGATGCCGCGCTTTTTCGAGGTCGAGCGCTACCGAGTCACCATCGAGCGGCGCTTGAACGCGCTCGGCCGCCGCATCTCGGTTTCCGAGGCGGTGGTTGTGGCCAATGTCGCCGGCAACCGCGTGATTTCGGCCAGCGAAAGCATGGATGAACACGGCGGCGACCGCGGTCCGGTTTCGGCGCTTTGGCATGCTCTGGGCAAGGATCTCGGCCCCTATCAGCAGGCGGTCGACGCGATGCGGCTGACCGATTTCCGCGTGCGCATCACCGGCGCGGGTGTTGACGCGGTCACGCGCGTGACCATCGACAGCGCCGATGACCAAGGCCGCAGCTGGTCGACGGTCGGGGTCTCGCCGAACCTCGTCGACGCCAGCTTCGAGGCGCTGATCGACGCGATCAACTGGAAGCTTTTGCGAGACGGGCTGACGCCGCGATGACCCTTGACGAAATTGCCGAAACACTGCGCACCGCCGATCCCGACCGTTTCGCAGCAAGCCTTGCCGCCCCCGAAGCGGCTCGGCCCGCGCTGTGGACGCTCTATGCGCTCAATCTCGAACTGGCGCGCGCACCGCTGCAATCTAACGAGCCGATGATCGCCGAGATGCGGGTGCAGTGGTGGGTGGACCAGCTGCACAAGCTCTCGCTCGGCCACAACGGCGCGCACGAGATCCTGCCGTTGCTCGCCGAAGCATGGGGGCCGGCCGCGGGTGAATTCGCCGCTTTGGCCGAGGCCCGCCGGCGCGATTGCGACCGCATCCCCTTCGCAACCAATGACGAGGTGGTTGACTATATCCGCGAAACGGCCGGTCCGCTGATGCAGGCGGCGGCCAGACATTTGGGCGCGCCGAGCGCGGCGCAAGCCGTCATCGCGGATCAGGCTTTGGCCTTGGGTCTGGCGCATTGGCTGGCCGCCTTGCCCGCATTGGAAGAGCTGGGTCTCGGGCTGTCGGTGCGTGACCCCGCCCGCATTTCGGATCTCGCCCGCAGGGGCCTGGAAGCGCTCGACCGCGCGCGAAAGGGTCGCAAAAGCGTCCCGAAAACGGCAGCGCCCGCGCTTTTTTCTGGTGCCGAAGTGCGTCCGTTTCTGACGGCGCTCGCCGCCGACGGCGATGCCAATCCACCAGCCGCTTCCGAGTTCCAGCGCCGTTTCGCTCTGTTGCGTCTGGCGCTTTTCGGCAGGTGGTGGGGCTAAATGGCGAAAGTTTTAGGCGGTTAAAGGTATATTTATGACTTCCCGTCATGTTCGGTCATGGAATCAACAGCGGGAATACGGATGGCCTTTCAAAAGAGTACCGACCTTTCTTCGGGGGCGCGCTGATCATGCGGCCAGTACGGGCATTGATTGTCGACGACTCCCTCACGATGCGGCGACTGATCCGTCTGGCGCTTTCCTCGGACCCGCGGATCGAGGTCGTGGGCGAGGCGCGCGACGCGGTTCAGGCAAAGGAAAAGATCAAGGAGCTCCGCCCCGACGTCATGACCCTCGACGTTGAAATGCCGGGCGTCTCGGGTCTCCAACTGCTTGCCGATCTGATGACCACGACGCCGATGCCCGTGATCATGGTCTCTACCGAAACCCATCGCGGCAGCGCCGCCGCGGTCGAGGCTTTGGCGATCGGGGCGATCGACTGCCTCGGGAAACCCACCGACGCCGGCAAAGCCGAAGCGTTCTCCGCTTTGGCCGATATGGTCGTCGTGGCCTCGCATGCACGGGTCACGAAGCGCGCGCCGGAATCCCTGCCGACCCGCAGCCTCTCGCAAGACTCCTTCATCTGGAACGGCCGTTATGCCCTGATCGGCTCCTCGACGGGCGGGATCGAGGCTTTGGAAAGAATTCTCAACGATTTCCCGAAGAACTGCCCGCCGACGGTGGTGGTCCAGCACATGCCGGAATCCTTTCTGGCGAACTTTGCACAAAGGTTGAACGGCAAGCTCTTGCCGACCGTGCAACTGGCGACAACCGGCGCGCCGCTTTTGCCGGGCAATATCTATCTCGCACCGGGCGGGAATACCCATCTGACAATCAGCGGACAGCGCAACTCTCCGGTCTGCCAGCTGATCGAGGGCGAAAAGCGTTCGGGGCACCGGCCGTCCATCGACCATCTCTTCGATTCCGCGTCGTTTTTGGGAGATTATGCAGTCTCGGTGATCCTGACCGGCATGGGACGCGACGGGGCGGACGGAATGCTCCGGATGCGCAAAACCGGCAGTACCTGTTTCGCGCAAGACAAAGACAGCTCGGTCGTTTGGGGGATGCCCAAGGCCGCATATGACAACGGCGCCGCCGAGCGCTTGGTGGCCTTGGGAGAAATGGGGAGAGTGATCCTCGAATCCTGCGGCAGGGGAAGCCGCCGACAAGCTCGAGCCTGAAGAACAAACCGACATCGCCAAAATGAAAAACGGCCCCCGATCACGAGAGCCGCTTTCAAGTCAGGTGACAGCATCCTTACCGGTGCGATAGATTAGCCACGCAGGATCGAGCGGCCGGCATATTCTGCCGTCTCGCCCAGCATTTCCTCGATGCGGATAAGCTGGTTGTATTTCGCCAGCCGGTCCGAACGTGCAAGGCTGCCGGTCTTGATCTGGCCGCAATTGGTCGCAACCGCGAGATCCGCGATGGTGGCGTCCTCGGTTTCGCCCGAACGGTGCGACATCACGCTGGTGTAACCTGCACGATCCGCCATCCGCACCGCGTCCAGCGTTTCCGAAAGCGTGCCGATCTGGTTGACTTTGACCAGCAGGCTGTTGCCGCAACCGCGCTCGATGCCTTCGGCCAAACGGCGGGGGTTGGTCACGAAAAGATCGTCGCCGACCAGTTGGACCTTGCTGCCGAGACGGTCGGTCAAAAGCTTCCAGCCGTCCCAATCGTCCTCCGCACAACCGTCTTCGATCGACAGGATCGGGTAATCCGCGCAAAGAGCCGCCAGATAGTCGACATTCTCGGCTGCCGTCAGAGATTTGCCTTCGCCCGAGAACTCGTAGCGGCCGTTCTTGAAATACTCAGTCGATGCGCAATCAAGCGCGAGCATGATGTCGTCGCCCGGGGCATAGCCGGCCTTTTCGATCGCGCGCAGAATAAAATCGAGCGCGTCACGGGTCGAGCTGAGGTTCGGCGCAAAACCGCCCTCGTCGCCGACGCCGGTCGCAAGCCCAGCCGCCGAGAGCTCTTTCTTCAGCGTGTGGAAGACTTCCGACCCCATGCGGACCGCGTCACGGATATTCTCCGCTGCGACCGGCATGATCATGAATTCCTGAATGTCGATCGGGTTGTCGGCATGCTCGCCGCCATTGATGATGTTCATCATCGGGACGGGCAGAATACGGGCGCCGGTGCCGCCGACATAGCGGTAAAGCGGCTGCGAGCAGGCGTCGGCTGCGGCTTTCGCCACGGCAAGCGACACGCCGAGAATGGCGTTCGCGCCAAGACGGGCCTTGTTCGGCGTGCCGTCGATCTCGATCATCAGACGGTCGATCGCGAGCTGTTCGGTCGCATCTTCGCCGATCAGGTTCTCGGCCAGCTCGCCGTTGACGGCGGCCACGGCCTCGAGAACGCCTTTGCCGAAGTAGCGCGATTTGTCGCCGTCGCGGCGCTCGACCGCTTCATGCGCGCCGGTCGAGGCGCCCGAGGGAACAGCAGCGCGGCCCATGGTACCGTCTTCCAGCGTCACATCGACCTCGACGGTCGGGTTGCCGCGGCTGTCCAGGATCTCGCGCGCAAAGATGTCGATAATGGCGGTCATTCCGCTGTCCTCTCATTGAACGGATTTTGCGGGATGTGTAGCCGCCTTCGTCACGCGGTGAAAGGACGATTTGCGACGAAAGCCGGAGATTCCGGCACGCGCGACAATGCGAGCGCTATCAACTGCGCAGTGTCAGATCCGCCCAGATCGGCAGATGGTCCGAGGCGATGCGGGCGATGGGCGTGACAAAGACTCCGCTGTCGTCCACGCGGATCCCCGGCGAGACTGCCAGCCGGTCATAGCGCAGACGCGGGAAGGGGGCGGGCCAGCTGGGGCCGGGGGTAATGACATGAAGCGGGTCGAGCGCTTCGAGCCCGCGTTTGTCGCGCCATTCGTTGAAATCGCCGGTCAGAACCAGTTCGGAGCCGCCAATACGTGCCGCCTGCGAGACAATCCGCGCAAGCTGCGCACGACGCGACGAGCGCATGAGGCCAAGATGGACCGCAACGACCGTCAGCCCCGGCAGCCTCAGGGCCAGGGCCCCGCGCGGCTCGAGGCCCGGCAGGGGGAGACGCCGGATCGCGGCTTGCTCGGCCAGTTCTGGGCGCAAAAGAATGGTTTGGCCATGCCAGCCGAGCGAGTTTTCGCCCGTTCCGAAAAAGGGCGCGGGCACGAGGCCGGTCATTTCCTTGATCAGCCCGCGCGGCAGCGCTTCTGGGCGCGCACCGAAGCGGAAATCGACCTCCTGCAGCGCGATGACATCGGGATCGAGCGCGGCGATCACTTCGAGATTGCGCTCGGGGCAATGGGGGCCGGTCACGCCGCGGCATTTGTGCAGATTGTAGCTGGCCAAACGCAGCGTTTGGGCAGGTTCCGTCCGTGCCGTTTCCGTCATGTCTTCACCGATCAGGTCCCGCAAAATGTCCGGCGCACCACCTCGTCGGGCGTTGGTGCGAGCGATAGCGCGTCCCATTCCGCCCGAGCCTCATGTGGGGTGCGCAAGGCACGGTCCAACTTGTGGAAAAGCGCGAAGTTCCCGTCGCGCGCCTCGGAGATCGCGGCCTCGATCTGGTGGTTGCGCGGGATGCGGAGGGGATTGGCACGGCGCATGACCGCTTTCGGATCGGCTTCGGAGGCGATCCGATCGAGCCAAAGCTTCTCCCATTGGGCAAAGCCTGCGGGGTCGGCGAATTCCGCTGCGGCAGTCCCGTCGGCCAGTCCCGCGAAGACGCGGGTGAAATCGGCGTTTTGGGCGGCCATTTGTGTCAAAAGCACCTCGATCAGGCTGCGGTCCTCGGGGCGGGGCCGGCTGATGCCCAGCTTGGCGGCAAAGCGCTTGAGCCATTCGTCCTGATAGATCGCGGGGAAGGTATGGACGACGCGGGTCGCATCCTCGACCGCAGCTTCGAGGTCTTCGCCCATCAGCGGCACGAGGCAGCTTGCCAGTTGTGCCAGGTTCCAGACCGCGATTTGCGGCTGTTCGGACCATGCGTACCGACCTCTCGAATCTATCGAAGAAAATACTTTATCCGGATGATATTCATCCATAAAAGCGCATGGACCGTAGTCGATCGTCTCGCCCGACACCGCCATGTTGTCGGTATTCATGACCCCGTGGATAAAGCCTAGTGCCATCCAATGCGCAATCGTTGCCGCCTGTGCGCGGATCACCGCATCGAGCAGATCGAGCGCGCCTTTGGCCTGCGGATAATGGCGCGCGATCACGGTCTGCATCAAAAGCCGCAGCCGCTCCGTATCGCCGCGCGCCGCGAAAAATTCGAATGTGCCGACACGGATATGGCTCGAGGCGACGCGGGTCAGGATCGCGCCGGGATAGGCCATTTCGCGGATGACGATTTCACCGGTCGAGACGGCGGCAAGCGCACGCGTCGTCGGCACGCCCATCGCGGCCATGAATTCGCTCACGAGATATTCGCGCAGAACCGGCCCGAGCCAGGCACGGCCGTCGCCGCGCCGCGAGAAGGGCGTGGGGCCCGCGCCTTTGAGCTGGATATCGAAGCGCTGTCCAGCAGGCGAGACGATCTCGCCCAAAAGAACGGCGCGGCCGTCGCCGAGTTGCGGGACAAACCCGCCGAACTGGTGGCCGGCATAGGCCTGCGCGATCGGCGTCGCGCCGTCGGGCAGGGCGTTGCCAGAAAGCATGGCCAGACCTTCCGGTCCCGAGAGCCAACCGGCATCGATCCCGAGATCGGCCGCGAGTTCCTCGTTCACGGCAATCAGGCTGGGATCACGAACTGGCGTGGGTGCTGTCCGGGTGAAAAACCCGGAGGGCAGCCGCGCATAGCTGTTGTCGAAGCGGATCATCCTGTCTCCTTCCACTGCACAATCTAGGAAGCCTTGGACAAAAGGAAAGAGTGCGGCGCGTCGGGCGCTTTAATGTGATGCCGAATTGGACAGAAGATTGATCACGAGGACGCCCGCGATGATCAGTCCAAGGCCGCAAACCGCCGCCAGATCGAGCTTTTGCCCGAAGGCGAAATAGCCGACGGTCGCGACCAGAACCATGCCGAGCCCGCTCCAGATCGCATAGGTCAGGCCGAGCGGCATGCTGCGCAGCACCAGCGTGAGCACATAGAAGGAGCAGCCGTAACACAGCAATGTCACCATCGTCGGCACCAATTTGGTGAATTGCTCGGACTTTTGCAGGAAGGTTGTGCCGATTACTTCAAGCACGATGGCGAGCATCAACGTGAAAAAGGTTGAAATCGACATCAAAGGCTCCTTATAGACCTTGGTTTGCTTGACCTCCGCAATGCGGGTAAGTCAAGAGCGATTGCGCTGGCCTGCGCCAAGGGTCGTGCGGCTGTTGCGCCGGCACTTGATCGTGGGCGGTCGAGCGCGTATCGCAAGGGATTAACGGGCTAAGGGCATTGTCCCGGCAAGATTGGACGGGAACAACATGAAATTCCTAGACCTGGCAAAGGTATACATTCGCTCGGGCGGGGGCGGCGCGGGCTGCGTCTCGTTCCGGCGCGAGAAATTCATCGAATACGGCGGGCCGGATGGCGGCGACGGCGGACGCGGCGGCGATGTCTGGGCCGAGGCCGTGGACGGGCTGAACACGCTGATCGATTTCCGCTACCAGCAGCACTTCTTTGCACGCTCGGGCGTGCACGGCATGGGCTCGCAGCGCACCGGTGCGAGCGGCGACGACATCGTTTTGCGGGTCCCGACCGGAACCGAGATCCTCGACGAGGATCAGGAGACCGTAATCGCGGATCTCACCGAGGCGGGGCAGCGCGTGCTGTTGGCCAAGGGCGGCAACGGCGGTTTCGGCAACCTCCATTTCAAAAGCTCGACCAACCGCTCGCCGCGTCACGCCAATCCGGGCCTGCCGGGGATCGAACGCACGATCTGGCTGCGTCTCAAGCTGATCGCGGATGCGGGGCTTTTGGGCCTGCCGAATGCGGGCAAATCGACCTTCCTGTCGGCTGTCTCGAATGCGCGGCCGAAAATCGCGGATTATCCCTTCACCACGCTGCATCCCAATCTCGGGGTTGTCGGTGTCGACGGGCATGAATTCGTTGTGGCCGATATTCCGGGCCTGATCGAGGGCGCCTCCGAAGGGCGCGGTCTGGGCGACCAGTTCCTCGGCCATATCGAGCGCTGCGCCGTGCTTTTGCATCTGGTTGACGGTACATCCGAGGATGTGGCGGGCGATGCGCGCACTATTCTGAACGAGCTCGAGGCCTATTCGCCGCTGCTGGCCGAAAAGCCGCGGGTGACGGTTCTCAACAAGGTGGACGCCTTGGACGACGAAACCCTCGCCGAGGCGAAAGCCGCGCTCGAGGCCGAGGTCGGCGGGCCGGTCCTGACCATGTCGGGCGTGGCCCGCACCGGCGTCACCGAGGTTCTGCGCAGCCTCTGGACCGAGATCGAACCGACGCGCGGCCCGACCGCCGAAGAAGTTTTGGAACCCACGAAATGGCAACCCTGATCCCCGATCTTGCACAGGCCCGCCTGCTGGTCGTCAAGATCGGCTCGGCGCTACTGGTCGGCCCCGAGGGGCTGAAGGGCGAATGGCTGCGCGCACTTTGCGACGATGTCGCCGAGGCGCGCCAGCGTGGCACAAATGTCGTGCTGGTCTCCTCGGGCGCGATCGCGCTTGGCCGCAAGGTTCTGGATCTGCCTGCGGGCGCGCTCAGCCTCGAGCAATCGCAGGCGGCTGCCGCCGTGGGCCAGATCCGTCTGGCGCGCGCCTATGAAGAGGCTTTGGCCCCGCATGGGGTGAAGACCGCGCAGCTTTTGCTGACTTTGGACGACACCACCGACCGTCGCCGCTATCTCAACAGCCGCGCGACGATGCAGACGCTTCTGGGTCTGGGGGTCGTGCCGATCGTCAACGAAAACGACACCGTGGCCACCGACGAGATCCGCTACGGCGACAACGACCGTCTGGCGGCGCAAATCGCGGTGACCTGCGGGGCGGACCAGCTTTTGCTGCTCTCGGATGTCGACGGGCTTTACACCGCCAATCCCAAGACCGATCCCTCGGCGGTCCATTTGCCGCTGGTCGAACACATCACCCCCGAGATCGACGCCATGGGCGGCGATCCGGTCTCCGGCCTTTCCAAAGGCGGGATGAAGACCAAGCTGATGGCCGCGCGCACCGCCGTGGCCGGCGGTTGCGCCATGGCGATTGCCGAGGGCTCGGTGCTCAATCCGCTGTCTGCGGTGGCGGCGGGCGCAAGAGTGACTTGGTTCCTGCCCGAATCCGACCCGCATGCCGCGCGCAAACGCTGGATTGCCGCGATGAAGCCCAAGGGCGAGGTCACCGTCGACGACGGGGCAGCCGCCGCGTTGGGACGCGGGAAGTCGCTTCTGCCTGCGGGCGTCACCGTGGTTTCGGGCGATTTCGGTCGCGGCGAACCGGTGGTGATCCTCGACCGTCAGGGCAATCGCGCGGGCTGCGGCCTGATGCGCTATTCCGCCGAGGAAGCGCGCCGCATCGCAGGCCACCGCAGCGACGAGATCACCGCCATTCTGGGCTATCCGGGCCGTGCGGCGCTGATCCACCGCGACGATATGGTGATCGGCTAAGCCCCGAGCGCTTGGCCGCTTCAACGACAATCAGGCTGGCCGGACCGAGGCCAGCCTGTGGTTCTCCATCCGCCGGAGCTGCTTGAGACGCAGGGCTCCTTCGCCGGGCTCGGGCAGGCTGAGGACAGCTGCGCGCAGAGCCTCGATGCCTTCTTCGCTGCGGTTTGGCAGGCTCGCCGGATCGATCGGCGCGCCGATGGTGATGCGGTAGGTCTGGCCCGCCTTGTTCAGGATCTCGTTGAACAAAGTCACGTCGCGCATGGTCGGATGAATCGCGTCGAGCAGGTAGAACAGCGCGGAATTGCGCGCCCTGATCCTGAGCGGAATGACCGGCACCCCGAATTTGCGCGCGATCATTGCCGCACTCGCCATCCAGGGCCGCTCGTGCAGGGTCAGCCCGCGCCGTTTCGCAAGGCGTCCCGAAGGGAAAATCAACCCGATCCGCCCGCGCTCGAGCGCCGCGCGCGTGTAATCCATCGTCTGCCGCGTCTTGGCATGGCTGCGCTTTTCCTGCCGCCACTCGACCGGCGCGATCAGCGTCTCCATTTGCGGCAGCACGCGCAGGATGTCGTGGTTGGCATAGATGAAAAGATCGCCGCGCAACGCGGAAATCAGGTGGTTCAGCACCACGCCATCGGCAATTCCGGTCGGATGGTTCGCGACGATCAGGGCGGGGCCGCCCAGAGGAATATGCTCGATCCCGTCGACGATCATGTCGCGCACCGTCAGCATCGCGAGGCGGCGCATGAATTCCTCTGTCGGCAGGTCGCGGTATTCCGCCGCGAGGTCCAAAGTCTGGGGATAACGGAGCAGCCCCATCAGGCTGCCGCGCGCCAATGTATGATGCCATTTGCCGGAATAAAGCCAAGGGGCTCGCTCTTTGATCAGCGGCTCAATCCGGCTTTGCATGTCGTCACGGGCGTTCATGAGGCGATTATTGCCGTGCCTCTTGAACGCCCGCAAGCGCTTGTTCGACGCGATCAGCTGCCGGCGGCAAGGATACGCGTGACCATTTCGGAAGTGTTGCGCGAAAGCCCCTCGCGCGCGGCGATCCGCTGGAGCGCGGCCCGCGCCTTCTCGCGCCGCCCCGCTTCATAGCGCGGCCAGGTCTCGAAGGCCGAACACATCCTTGCGGCAGTCTGCGGGTTCACCGGATCAAGCTTGATCAGCCAATCGGCATAGAAATCATAGCCCGAGCCGTCTGCCTGATGGAAAGCCGCATGATTGGCCGAGAAACCGCCCAGAAGCGCGCGGAACCGGTTGGGGTTCTTCCAGTCGAAATCATCGCGCGCGGCCAGCGCCTTGGCCCGAGCCACGGCCGTTTCGGGGCTGGCGCGATGCGGCTGCACCATGAACCATTTGTCCATCACCAGCCGGTTCGCGGCGAATTCCTGCCGGAAGAGCGCTAGGCTTTCCTGATCGCGGCCAACCGCGATCAACTGGCCCAAGGCGCCCAGACGCTCGGTCATGTTTTCCGCCGAACCGAACAGGACCAATGCGCGGTCGCCCTCGTCGAGACGGGACAAAAGCGCGAGGCAGGCAAGGCGCAGACTGCGCCGCGCCGCGCCTTCGGCATCGGGGCGATAGGCCCCGACCGGTGCCATCGTGGCATAGATCCGCGAAAGCGCCGCTTCGTGGCGGCTGGCGAGATCGCGCGCAAACCCTTCCCGCGCAGCATGGATCGCATCGGGATCGGGCGTGATCCCGCGCGCCGCGAGCGCAGTTGCAATCGCGTCGTCGCCCGGAAGGGCAAGGCAAAGCGCGGTGAAGGCGGGATCGGTCTCGGCATGGGCCAAAAGCGCGCCAATCGCATCGCTGTAGCCCGCCGATGCCTCGCCGCCCGTCGCCAGAGCCATCAGCGCGGCAAGCGCAAGATCATGGCCTGCCTCCCAACGGGTGAAGGCATCGGTGTCATGCGCCAAAAGCAGCGCCTGGTCGTCGGCCGAAATCTCGCGGCGGATGATCACCGGCGCCGAGAAGCCGCGCAGCAGCGACACGACCGGACGCGCGCCCAGATCACGGAAGACAAAGCTCTGCTCGGCCTCGGTCATCTCCAACACGGTCGTGGGCAGAACCTCGTCGCCATTGGGGCTGATAAGGCCGATCGCGATCGGAATGACGCGCGGCGGCTTGTGGCTTTGGCCGGGGGTCGCGGGGGTTTCCTGACGGAAGGTCAGGCGCAGGTGCCCGTCTTGCCAATCCTCGATCATGGTCAGCTGCGGCGTGCCGGCATCGGTGTACCAATGCTTGAACTGCGTCAGATCGCGGCCCGTCGCGTCATGGAAGACCGCAAGCCAGTCCTCGATCGTGCAGGCCTGACCGTCGTGACGCTCGAAATAGAGATCCAGCGCCTTGCGGTAGTTTTCGTCGCCTACCAGCCGCTTGAGCATGCCGATGATCTCGGCGCCCTTTTCATAGACGGTGGCGGTGTAGAAATTGTTGATTTCCTGAAAGTGGTCGGGACGCGGCGGATGGGCGAGGGGGCCTTGATCCTCGCGGAACTGCCGCGCGCGCAGGGTCTGGACATCGCTGATGCGCTTGACCGCGGCCGAGCGCATGTCGCTGGTGAAGCTCTGGTCGCGGAAAACCGTCAGGCCTTCCTTGAGGCACAGCTGGAACCAGTCGCGGCAGGTGATGCGGTTGCCGGTCCAGTTGTGGAAATATTCGTGCGCGATCACGCCTTCGATGCGCTCGTAATCCAGATCGGTGGCGGTAGCGGGGCTCGACAGAACCAGTTTGGAGTTGAAGATGTTCAGCCCCTTGTTCTCCATCGCGCCCATGTTGAAATCGTCGACCGCCACGATGTTGAACACATCGAGATCATATTCGCGGCCGTAAACCTCTTCGTCCCAGATCATCGACTTCTTGAGCGACTCCATCGCGAAATCGGCGCGGTCCTGATCGCCCGGACGCACCCAGACATGCAGATCGACCGGCTTGCCCGAACGGGTGGTGAAATGGTCGTCGATTGCGACCAGATCGCCTGCGACCAGCGCAAAGAGATAGGCGGGCTTGGGCCAGGGATCATGCCATTCGGCGCGGCCCTTTTCGCTCGCTACCGGATTGCCGTTCGACAGCAGCACCGGCTTGTCGGAGCGGAGCACGACATGGAACGGCGCCATCACATCGGGGCGGTCGGGATACCATGTGATGTGGCGGAAACCCTCCGCCTCGCATTGCGTGCAGAAAATCCCGCCCGAAAGGTAAAGTCCCTCGAGCGCGGTATTGGCCTCGGGATCGATCTCGACCTCGGCCGAGAAGGTGAAATCGCCTTCGGGCAAAGCGCTTTGCGCGATCGTCAGGCTGCTTTCGGTCTGGCGCAGATCGGTTGGCGCGATCTCGCGCCCGTCGATCCTGAGCGCCTTGGTGCGCAGTCCGGCACCGTCGAGCACCAGATCGCCGGGTGAGTTGCGGTGAAAGCGAATCTCGGATTTGACTTTGGTCCCTTTCGGGGCAAGGTCGAATTCCAGACGCGTTTCCAGAACATTGAACGGGTAGGGCTGCCAGTCGGACAGATAATGCGTTTCGGTCATGAGGAACCTCCGCCTTGTAAAAATCGGCACAGGCGCGGAACTTGTGCGGAAATGGAGTGTTACCCGCAGGACTGCCGGCTCGCAAGTCTGCGCAACCTGCCATGACGGCGGAACCGGAAAACGCGGAACCGGAGAAGGAGCGGGTTCCGACAGAAAGACCGAAAGGACAGCGCCGGACTTGCGGCCAAGGGATGGAGCGCTTCTTCATCACCCAAGTACCCGTCCTGCAAATAGCCCTGCCGCGAGGCTTCTCCACGCGGCCGCCGATCCGAACGACATCCAAAGACCACAGCATACGGAGTGCACCATATGACGCATATCGATCCCAATGACTCGCAAAAGTCGCAGACCGCCGGCGAGCAGGCACCTCCGGTTGTAGAAACCTATGTCGAGCCGGTCGAGCGCCGCTCTTCGCCGCTGCCGCTGATCATAGGGATCCTGCTGGCTCTGGCCGTGGCCTATTTCGTCCTGCAGTATTTCATGCAGCAAGACGGCGTGACCACGACCGAACCGGCTGCCGTCACGGCCCCCGCAACCACCGAACCGAGCACGCCCGCTCCGGTCGAGCCGAGCCCCGCTCCGGCAGCACCGGCACCCGAGGCAACCACCCCCGCCACACCCGCACCCGTAACTCCGGCACCCGCAGCCGATCCCGCTGCGAGCCCGGCTTCGGGCGCGACCACCAGCCCGGGCACCAGCCCCGCCACCGAAGCGCTCGACGATGCCGCGTCTTCGGCTGGTGAGGCGGCGGAACAGCTGGGCACGGCCGCGACCGAAGCCGCCTCCTCGACCGCAACCGTCGTTGAAGAGGCCGTGGGCAATGCCGCGACCGCGACCCGCGAGGCGACCGGCCAGGCGGTCGAGGCTGCCTCCGATGCGGCAGGTCGCGCTGTCGATGCGGTATCCGACGCGGCCGGCGCCGCGGCCGAGACGGCACGCGAGCTCGGCACCGATGCCGCCAATGCGGTCGACAATGCGGCCCAAGCCGTAGGCAATGCGGTTGAAAATGCGACCGGCTCGGCGACGCCAAGCGCTCCGGCCACATCGACAACGCCGCCTGCCGCAACGACCACCACGACGCCTGCCACCAACTGATTGAACAGCCGGCCCGACGCCCCCGCGTCGGGCTTTTTCAGCACCAGTATTCTCAATGTATTCTTGAGACAGTCTTCGCGCAAACAATGTATACCATTGTTCACTGTTGACGTTGCAACCCGAAGGCGCATGGCTTAGGTAAACCGCAAATGTCTAGTGCTATGGAAGGAATTGTCATGGGGCGCGTCGAGAAAGCCGGTTTGAGGGTTGATTCCGTCCTCGCGGATTTCATCAATGATCGGGCGCTTCCCGGCAGCGGTGTCGAGCCGCGTCAGTTCTGGGAAGGCCTTTCCGCATTGCTGCACGAATTGGGGCCGAAGAACCGCGCCCTTCTGGCCGAGCGCGAGCGTCTGCAGGCCGCCGTCGACGACTGGCATATCCAGAACCGCGGCAAAGCCTTTGATCAATCGGCCTACGAGGCCTTCCTGAAAGAGATCGGCTATCTCGTGCCGGTCGGTGGCGATTTCGCCGTCGAGACCGCCAATACCGATCCCGAGTTCGCCTCGATCGCGGGCCCGCAGCTGGTGGTTCCGGTCACCAATGCCCGCTATGCGCTCAATGCCGCCAATGCCCGCTGGGGCAGCCTCTACGACGCGCTTTACGGCACCGATGCCTTGGGCGATGCGCCGGCAGGCAAGGGCTATGATGCGGCGCGCGGCGCCCGCGTGATCGCTTGGGGCCGCGACTTCCTGAACAAGGCAGCTCCGCTGGCTGCAGGCGACTGGTCCGGCGTGGAAAGCTTTGCGGTGGTCGAGGGCAAGCTCGTCCCCGCGCTGGCCGATCCTTCCAAATTCGCGGCCTATATCGGCGATGCGGCCAAGCCGACCGATATCTTCCTGCGCAACAACAACCTGCTCGTGCGCATCCACCTCGACGCCTCGACGCCGGTCGGCGGACAGGACAAAGCGGGCATCTCCGACATCATCATCGAATCCGCCATCTCGGCGATCATGGATTGCGAGGATTCGGTTGCAGCCGTTGACGGCGCCGACAAGACGCTGGCCTATTCCAACTGGCTCGGCCTGATGGACGGCACGCTCGCCGAGGAAATCGAGAAGAACGGCAAGACTTCGATCCGCCGTCTTCTGGGTGACGTGGCCGCGACCGCGCCCGACGGATCGGCCGTGTCCTTCAAGGGCCGCTCGCTGATGCTGGTGCGCAACGTCGGCCATCTCATGACCACGCCCGCGGTGCTCGACCGCGACGGCGACGAGGTCTACGAGGGCATCCTCGACGCCGCCGTGACCGCGCTTTGCGCCATGCGCGACCTGAAGAAAGACGGTCCGCGCAACTCGGCCAAAGGCTCGATCTATGTCGTGAAGCCGAAAATGCACGGCCCCGCCGAAGTGGCTTTTGCCGTCGAAATCTTCGACCGCGTCGAAGAAATGCTCGGCCTGCCGAAGAACACCGTCAAGCTCGGCATCATGGATGAAGAGCGCCGCACCTCGGCCAACCTCAAGGAATGCATCCGCGCAGCCAAAGACCGCGTGGCCTTCATCAATACCGGCTTCCTCGACCGTACCGGCGACGAATACCACACCTCGATCGAGGCCGGCCCGATGCTTGCCAAAGGCGAGATGAAGGGCAAGCCGTGGATCGTGGCCTATGAAAACCGCAACGTCGATATCGGTCTGACGACCGGCCTTTCGGGCAAGGCCCAGATCGGCAAAGGCATGTGGGCGGCCCCCGATCTGATGGCGGACATGCTTCGCGAAAAGATCGGCCATCCGCAGGCGGGAGCGAATACCGCATGGGTCCCGAGCCCGACCGCCGCGACCCTGCACGCCACCCATTACCATCAGGTCGACGTCTTCGCGCGTCAGGCCGAGCTGGTCGCAAACCCGCGTCCCGATGCGCTGAGCGATCTTCTCTCGATCCCGCTGGCCGGCGGCCGCAACTATAGCGAGGCCGAGATTCAGGCCGAGGTGGAAAACAACTGCCAGGGCATCCTCGGCTATGTGGTCCGCTGGGTCGATCAGGGGATCGGCGTCTCGAAAGTGCCGGACATCCACGATATCGGCCTCATGGAAGACCGCGCGACCTGCCGGATCTCCAGCCAGGCTTTGGCCAACTGGCTGCTGCACGGCGTCGTCACCGAAGCACAGGTCATGGACGGCCTGCGCAAGATGGCGATCGTCGTCGACCGCCAGAACGCGAATGATCCGGCATACCGCGCGATGGCACCGGGCTATGACGGCGTGGCCTTCCAGGCGGCGAGCGACCTGATCTTCCTCGGCCGCGTCCAGCCGTCGGGCTATACCGAGCCGGTCCTGCATGCCCGCCGCCGTCAGGCCAAAGCAGAACAGGGCATCGCCGCCGCGTGATGGCGAAGCTCCTCCAGCTGCCGCAAATCTGGCTCGCGCTTTTCTGCGCCGCCGGATTTGCCCTTGGGCTGGCCCTGCCGGTTAACCTGCCGCCGATCCTTCGCGTGGCAGGTTTTCTTTTGTTCGGGGCAGGGGCGGCTTTGATGATCTGGGCGGCCGGAACGATGATGCGCGCCCGCACCAGCGTCATGCCCGGCCGCATTCCCGCGGCGATCGTGACGACCGGCCCCTTCGCTTTTTCGCGCAATCCGATCTATCTCGGCGATCTCGCGATCTTCGCGAGTCTGATGCTGGCGCTGGAAACCGTGGCAGGCCTCGTGCTTCTTCCGGTCTTCGCGCTCACGCTCAAGCACCTTTTCATCCGGAGCGAAGAACAAAGGCTCGCGGCGCGTTTTGGCGCGGATTATGCCCGTTATTGCGGCGCCGTCAGACGCTGGCTTTAGGACGGATGGCGAACACGCGCGCTTTTTGCTCTTTTTACCACTAAAGAACGAGAAGAATTTTACCCTTCTGCGCAACATTGCTGCGCTGCGATAGCTTTCGCGGACTTGTGATCGCTAACGCAGCAATGTTAGATCGTCGGTGACAATCACAAAGAGGGGGGCTCGATGAAAGTCGGAGCGTTAAAGGAGCTGCAGGATGGCGAGACGCGGGTCGCGATCACTCCATCCTCTGCTGCCCATCTGAAAAAGCTGGGGCATGAAGTCTTCGTCGAATCCGGAGCGGGTGCCCGTGCCGGATTTACCGACGAGGCCTATACGGCGGCGGGTGTTTCCGTCGAGCCGACGGCTGCCGATCTGACGCGCGACGTTGATGTCGTGGTCAAGGTCCGTCCTCCGCGCGAGGACGAGATCGAGCGGATGCGTGCGGGCCAAACGCTGATTTCCTATTTCCAGCCGGCGCAGAATCCGGATCTGCTGGAGCTTGCGCGCAAGCAGGGCATCACCGCGATCGCGATGGATATGGTGCCGCGGATTTCGCGCGCGCAGAAAATGGACGCTTTGTCGTCCATGGCTAATATCGCGGGCTACCGCGCTGTGATCGAGGCTGCGAACAATTTCGGCCGCTTCTTCACCGGTCAGGTGACGGCTGCGGGCAAGGTGCCGCCGGCCAAAGTGCTGATCGTCGGCGCGGGCGTGGCCGGTCTCGCCGCGATCGGGGCGGCGACCTCGCTTGGCGCGCAGGTCTATGCTTTCGACGTGCGTCCCGAAGTGGCCGAGCAGATTGAATCGATGGGCGCGGAATTCGTCTATCTCGATTTCGCCGAGGCCCAGACCGACGGCGCGACGACGGGCGGTTATGCGGCCCCCTCGAGCCCCGAATTCCGCGAAGCGCAGCTCAAGAAATTCCGCGAGCTTGCGCCCGAGATGGATATCGTCATCACCACCGCGCTGATCCCCGGCCGCGATGCGCCGGTCCTGTGGACGCGCGACATGGTCGACAACATGAAGCGCGGCTCGGTGATTGTCGATCTCGCGGCAGAGCGCGGCGGCAACGTCGAGCTGACCGTTCCCGACGAGCGTTTCGTCACCGAGAACGGTGTGGTCATCATCGGCTATACCGATTTTCCGTCGAGGATGGGGACGCAAGCCTCTGAACTTTATGGAAACAACATCCGCCACATGCTGGCGGACCTTACCCCCGGCAAAGACGGCTCCATCGTCCAGAACATGGAAGACGATGTCATCCGCGGCTCGACCGTTGCCTTTGACGGCGATGTGACCTGGCCGCCGCCGCCGCCGAAAGTGGCCGCGATTGCCGCGCAGAAACCCAAGGAAAAGGCCAAAGAGCTGACGCCCGAGGAGAAGCGCGCCAAGGAAATCGCGGCATTCAAGGCGCAGACCAAGACGCAGGTGACGCTTCTGGTGGCCGGCGCGGTGCTGATGCTGCTGGTCGGCATGTTCGCGCCGCCGTCCTTCCTCGCCCATTTCATCGTCTTCGTACTCTCGTGCTTCGTCGGCTTCCAGGTGATCTGGAACGTCAGCCATTCGCTGCACACGCCGCTGATGGCGATCACCAATGCGATCTCGTCGATCATCATCGTCGGCGCGGTCCTTCAGATCGGTTCGGGCTCCGGCCTGGTTATCGTTCTGGCTGCGCTTTCGGTTCTGATGGCCGGGGTCAATATCTTCGGCGGTTTCATGGTGACGCGCCGGATGCTCGCCATGTTCCAGCGCTCGTAAGGAGGGGATGATGGAATTCGGATTTACCACGGCAGCCTATGTGGTTGCTGCCGTTCTTTTCATCCTGTCGCTCGGCGGCCTGTCCGGACAAGAAAGCGCCAAACGCGCGGTCTGGTACGGGATTGCAGCCATGGCGCTTGCGGTTGTCGCGACGGTTTTCGGCCCCGGTGCCGGCAACTGGTGGCTGACCGTGCTGATGCTCGCCATCGGCGGCAGCGCCGGTTGGGTCGTGGCTAAACGCGTCCAGATGACCGAGATGCCGCAGCTTGTCGCGGCAATGCACAGCCTTGTCGGCCTTGCTGCGGTCTTCATCGGCTTCAACGCCCAGTTCGAGCTGAACTGGCTGATCAACCTGCGCGACCAGCTTGCCCCCGAGGCGCTTCTGAACGCCGCAGCCAATGATCCGGCCCTGATCGAGAAGCTGCAGAACCAGCTCCAGAATCTCGGCGGTTTCGCGACGGTTCTGGCCAGCAAAACGCCGGCCGAACTGGCGATGCTCAAGGTCGAGGTCTTTCTCGGCATCTTCATCGGCGCGGTGACCTTCACCGGCTCGATCGTGGCTTTCGGCAAGCTCGCCGGCCGCATCGACGGCAAGCCGAAGAAGCTGCCGGGCGGCCAGATGACCAACCTGATCGTGGCTCTGCTCTCGCTGCTTTTCGGCGTGCTCTACTGTGCGGATATCGGTTCTCCGACGCTGATGCTGCTGCTGGTCACGGTTTGCGCCTTCTTCATCGGCTACAACCTGATCATGGGCATCGGCGGCGCCGACATGCCGGTCGTGGTCTCGATGCTCAACAGCTATTCGGGCTGGGCGGCTGCGGCCATCGGCTTCACGCTCGGCAACGATCTGCTGATCGTCGTGGGCGCGCTGGTCGGCTCTTCGGGCGCGATCCTGTCCTATATCATGTGCAAGGCGATGAACCGCGACTTCCTGAGCGTGATCCTCGGCGGCTTCGGCGGCGAGCAGGGTCCCGCGATGGAGATCGAGGGCGAGCAGGTCGCAATCGACGCCGAAGGCGTGGCGGCAGCGCTCAACGATGCCGACAGCGTCATCATCGTTCCGGGCTACGGCATGGCCGTGGCGCAGGCCCAGCAATCGGTGTCCGAGCTGACCCGCAAGCTGCGCGCGCGCGGCAAGAACGTCCGCTTCGCGATCCATCCGGTCGCGGGCCGTCTGCCGGGCCATATGAACGTGCTGCTGGCCGAGGCGAAAGTTCCCTACGACATCGTTCTGGAAATGGACGAGATCAACGAGGACTTCCCCAATACCGACGTGGTCATCATCATCGGCTCGAACGACATCGTGAACCCCGCCGCGCAGGAAGATCCCAACTCGCCCATCGCCGGCATGCCGGTTCTGGAAGTGTGGAAAGCCAAGCAGGTCTTCGTGTCGAAACGCGGGCAGGGCACCGGTTACTCGGGCATCGAGAACCCGCTCTTCTACAAAGAGAACACCCGCATGTTCTACGGCGACGCCAAGAAATCGATCGACGCGCTGTTGCCGATGATCGACTGATCTCCGCGATCGTACAAACAAAGGCCCCGCAATTGCGGGGCCTTTTTCGTTGCGAAAGAGCGGGGGAAACTGTCGCGCGCCATCCAATGCCGCTCCGCCATTTCGTCCGGAGCATCGCGCCCCGATCAGGCGGTGATGATGATCGGGGTGCCGTCGCGGACCATGGCGTAAATGTCTTCGACCTCTTCATCGGTCACCGCGATACAGCCGACGGTCCAGTCGCGGCGCTGTTTCGAGAGGATCTGCCCCTCAGGGCCCTGACCGTGAATGAAGATGTCGCCGCCCGGCGCGAGCCCCATGCCATTGGCGAAAGCACGGTCCTGATCATTGGGATAGGAGACCCCGACCGAGAGGTGGTAGCGGCTGTTGGGGTTGCGGCGGTCGATGAAGTAACGCCCCTCGGGGGTCTTGCCGTCGCCCTCGAAATTCTTGTGCCCGACCGGCACCGTGCCGAGGCCGATGTCGTAGACCTTGATCGCGCGGTTGCCGCTCAGCATGTACATCTTGCGCGCACCCTTGTTCACCAGAATGGAGGTGACCGGCGGGCCGTCATAGGTTTTGAACTTGCTCGGACCGCTGCAGGCGGCCAAAATGGCAAGCGCGCTGCCTGCCAGAAGTGTTCTGCGCGTGAAAACTGTCATGCCGCTCAACTGTCCCGATTTTTTCTTAATTTGCCGTCTGCCCGATCAAGGTGCAATGGGGTGGCTATCACGAATGTCTGATGTACAGGAACCGCGTTGACGGCGGGCGTTGAAAGAGTGATGTGTTTTGAGTTTTTCTATTTCTGCAGAAGGCGGTAACCTCGCGTCATGGACCCCTCGGACGAACATCCCCAGCGCTATAATCTCGTCAACGAGCTGCATGCACGGCCCTCGCCGCGGCTGACGGCCCCTTGCACGGCCGTTTTTCTGGCCTTCAAGGAGCCGCATGACGCCGCGAACCGCGACCGCAGCCGCGACACCGAACATCTGAGCGATCTTTGCCACCGCCACGGCGTGCCGCGCCCCGATACTTCGGCGGGCCATTTTGCGGCCCAGCTTGGCCGCTACGAGCTGCGCTGGGAAAGCCATACCGAATTCGTGACCTATGCCGCCTTCACGCCGGGCGTGCCGCAGCGGCCCTTCGATCCCGCCGCTGCCGAAGTCTTCCCCGAGGATTGGCAGCGTGCCGCCCCCGGCAAGCGCCTCACCGCCGTGATGATCCAGGTCGAGACCCTGCCGGAAGAGCCGGAGGAGATCATGCCCAAGCTCAACCAATGGTTCGCCCGCGATTCCATGGCGGCGGTCTGGGTGCTCGAGGAATCCGCCATTGTCGCGGGCGATTTCCGCATCGATCCGGCGGGCTTCATGCGCTTCGCGGTCTTTGTCCGGCCGGGCGTCGGGCCGGGCCGGATCGGCCGCACCGTGCAAAGGATCCTCGAGCTCGAGACCTATCGTTCAATGTCGATGCTCGGGCTCGGGCGGGCGCGCGATCTGACGCAGCAGCTCAATGCGCTGGATCCGCAGCTCACGCGGATCGTGCAGGGCATGAGCGACGACAGCCGCTCGCCCGAGACCACGCTTCAGGATCTTCTGTCGGTCTCCTCGCGCCTCGAGGCAGCCGCGACCCAGCACAGCTTCCGCTTTGGTGCGACGGCCGCCTATGAGGCCATCGTCATGGACCGCATCAAGGTTCTGCGCGAAACCCGCTTTATGGGCCGCCAGATGCTGACAGAGTTCATGGCGCGCCGCTATGCCCCCGCGATGCGGACCGCGAAATCGGCCGAAATGCGGCTCAAGGCTTTGCTCGACCGGACGGAACGGGCGGGTGAGCTGTTGCGTACCCGCGTCGATGTCCAGCGCAGCGAGCAAAACCAGGAGGTCATGCGCCGCATGGACCGCCGCGCCGATCTGCAATTGCGGCTCCAGCACACGGTCGAGGGGCTCTCGGTCTTTGCGATCAGCTATTACGCGGTCGGGCTGCTCGGCTATGCGCTTTATCCTTTCGCCGAAAAGATCGGCGTCGAGAAAGGCGTGCTGATCGCGGCGCTGACGCCTGTGGTCATCCTTGCGGTCTGGTACAGCATGCGCCGCATCAAGGCCCGCATCCACGACGAGGACGACAAATCCGGCCACTAGGCCCGAACCTGTCCCGAGGGGGGATGCCCCCCTCGACTTCCCGTCCGGCCCTTGGCACAGTCGCCCCGTCAATACCAAGGAGCCGATATGTCGAAAGAGCTGAAAATCTACGGGCTGGCCCATTGCTCGACCTGCCAGAAGGCGCAGGCCGCGCTTGAGGCCGAAGGGTGGAGCGTGACCTTCCGCGATGTGAAGACCGCACCGCTTTCCACGCAGGAATGGTCCGCTCTTTCCGATGAATTCGGCGAGAAACTCGTCAATCGGGCCAGCCTGACATGGCGCGGCATGAAAGAGGACGAGCGCGCCAAAACGCCCGTCGAGATGCTGGAGGCCAAGCCTTCGCTGATCAAACGCCCCGCCATCATGGCCGGCGATCAGCGCTATCTGGGCTGGACCGCCAATGTCAAACGCGCGCTTGGCGTGCCGGTTTGACCGGAGGCAGCTGTCCTCAGACGACGTAGCGGTCGCGGCGGTGGTTGATCGCGATGACGAGATTGACCACCAGCGCCCCGAGGAACGACCAGGCAACCGTCTGCCAGTCGCGGATCGCAAAGGCCCATGCAAATAGGCAAGCGTCGAAAATCAGCTGGGTCCAGCCCGCGCGAAAGCCGGTCTTGTCCTGAAGATAAAGCCCGACGATCCCGATACCGCCAAGCGAGGCCCCGTGCCGGAACAGCGCGAGCAGCGCCGAGCCGGTCAGAAAGCCGAAGAGCACCGCGCCGACCAGCGGATCAAGATGCGCGAAGCTGATTTCCGAGGGCAGGGTGGCGACCAGAACCGACAAAAGCGCGACCGCGATAAAGCTCTTGATGGTAAAGCCCAGCCCGAAACGGCGATAGCCCAGCCAGTAGAAAGGCAGGTTCACCAGAAAGAAGATCGGCGCGAAACCATAGCCCGTGGCATAGGAAATCATCACGGCCAGTCCCGCCGTCTGGCCGGTGACGAAGCCCAGATGGGTCAGGATCAGAACACCGATCGAGGCCATGAAGCTGCCATAGGCAAGCCCTTGGGCATCCTCGATGAATGTATGCTTTTTCGGCTCGTTCGGGGTATCGCTCATGCCCTTGCCCTATGCCGGAGCGCGCGGCTCTGCAAGCGCTGAACGAAAACGGAGCGCCGCGTCAAAGGCGGCGCTCCGGTCCTTCGGTCGCGTCGGCAGGCGAAGCCTACTGCGCGAAAGCCTTGTCCGAGACGGCATGGGTCCATGCGCCCGCGGGCTCTTTCGAGATCACCGGATCCGATCCGCCCGACAGCAGGGTCGCGACGGTACGCTGGTAATCGGCCTCGTCCAAAGCGCCGGTCGAGCCTTCGAGAAGCTTGGCGATCTCGGTCGCCATATAGGTCTGGTGCTCGAGGGTCTGGGCGCCGGTCTCGTCATTCTCGATCACGATTTCCGCTGCTTCTTCAGGGTGTTCCTTGACATAGTTCCAGCCCTTCATCGAAGCACGGACAAAGCGCGCAAGCTTGTCCTCCATCGCGGGATCCTTGAGCTTTTCTTCGAGCACATAGATCCCGTCTTCCAGCGTCGCGACGCCCTGATCGTCATATTTGAAGTTCACGAGATCCTCGGGCTTGATCCCCGCATCCAGCACCTGACCATATTCGTTATAGGTCATGGTCGAAATGCAGGCGGCCTGCTTTTGCAGCAAGGGATCGACGTTGAACCCCTGTTTGAGGACCGTTACCCCATCCGCCCCGCCATCCGTCGAAAGGCCGAGATGGTTCATCCAGCTCAGGAACGGGTATTCGTTGCCCGAGAACCAGACGCCAAGGGTCTTGCCCTTGAAGTCACTCTTGGGGTCGGCGACCCCGCTTTCCTTGAGGCAGGTCAGCATCATCCCCGATTTCTTGAAAGGCTGGGCGATATTGACGATGGGCAGGCCTTTTTCGCGGGCGGCAAGCGCTGCGGGCATCCATTCGATGGTCACATCTGCGCCGCCGCCGGCCAGAACCTGCACCGGCGCGATATCGGGGCCGCCCGGTTTGATGGTGACGTTCAGGCCTTCCTCGTCGTAAAAGCCTTTGTCCTTGGCGACATAATAGCCCGCGAACTGGGCTTGGGTGACCCATTTGAGCTGAAGGCTCAGGTCGTCGGCGGCAAAGGCACCGCTGGCGAAACCAATAGCGCAAGCGGCCGAAAGGGTCGTACCGGTCAGGAACTTCTTCATCCTTGCTCTCCACTGTTGAGGGGCGGTTTCGCCCGTTATTGGCGCTGCGAGGGGTGCCAGAAGGTCACCTTTTTCTCGATCCACGCGACAATTCCATAAAAAGCGGTCCCAGAGACCGCCGCCACGGCAATCTCGGCCCAGACCAGAGCCATGTTCAACTGTCCGACCGAAGTCGATATCCGAAAGCCCATGCCCCGCGTCGGGCTGCCGAAAAACTCGGCGACAATCGCACCGATCAGCGCAAGGGTCGTCGTGATCTTGAGCCCGTTGAAAAGGAAGGGCATGGCGGCGGGCAGGCGCAGCTTCCACAAGGATTGCCAATAGCCCGCATTCCATGTCGCCATCTGGTCACGCTGCAGCGCATCGGTGGCAGCAAGCCCCGCGACCATGTTCACGAGGATCGGAAAAAAGACCATGACCACAACGACGGCGGCCTTGGACTGCCAGTCGAAGCCGAACCACATCACCAGAATGGGGGCGATGCCGACGATCGGCAGGGCAGCGACGAAATTCCCGATCGGCAGCAGCCCGCGTTGCAAAAACGGACTGCGGTCGATGGCGATGGCGGTCGCGATGGCGGCCAAAGCCCCGAGCACCCAGCCCGAGAGCGCGCCTTTCAGGATGGTCTGGACAAAATCGCCCCACAGCAGCGGAAGATTGCCCAGAAATGCCTGCCAGATCGCGCTTGGCGCCGGAAGGATGACATTGGGGATCTGGTAAAGGCGCACGGCCATTTCCCACAACACCAGCACCGTCGCGCCAAAGATCGCCGCGACGAGAAAGGCGTAAAGCGGGCCCTCGCGCCGTGCCAGCCGGATGTTGAGCCAGAAGGCCGCGACCCAGACGGCCGCCATCGACAAAGCCCCCGTCATCGCGCCAACCCCATCCGCTTCAAGGTGATCCTCTCGATCACGCCGATCAGCATGACCAGAACCGCCGCCAGCGCTGCCGCCATGAACAGTGCCGACCAGATCTGGATCGTCTGCCCGTAATAGCTCCCCGACAAGAGCCGCGCGCCAAGACCTGCGGTCGCGCCCGCAGGCAGTTCTCCGACAATGGTGCCGACCAGAGCCGCCGCAATCGCCACCTTGAGGCTCGCGAAAAGATAGGGCATCGCCGAGGGCAGGCGCAGGCGCAAAAGGACCTGCGAGGGATGGGCGCTCCACGAGCGCATCAGGTCAAGCTGCATCCGGTCGGGCGTCCTCAGGCCCTTGACCATGCCCACGAGTACCGGAAAGAACGAGAGCCAGGCCGCGATCACCGCCTTGGGCAAAAGTCCGGTGATGCCCATGCTGGCGAAAACCACGATGACCATCGGTGCAATCGCGAGGATCGGCACGGTCTGGCTCGCGACCGCCCAAGGCATGACCGAAAGATCCATCACCCGACTTTGGGTGATGCCGATCGCCAATGCGATCCCCGCGAGACTGCCGATCGCAAAGCCCGCCATCGTGGCCGAAAGCGTGACCCAGGAATGCCAGACGAGGCTGCGTTTCGAGGTGATCTTCTGCCCGAAAACTCCGTCCCATACACCTTTCGCGACCTGATGCGGGGCAGGGAGGACAGGCCTCTCCTGCACCATCGTCGCCGAAACCAGTTGCGAAAAACCCAAAGTCTCGCCCGCCCGTGCCGCCTGATCGCGTGCCCAGGGCGCATTGAGCCAGACCGCCGCCCCGTACCAGAGCGCAATGATCACCGCGACCACCGCGAGAACCGGAAGCACCGTCTTCATGCCGCGCCTCCCTTGCGGTCAGTCATAGCTGTGCCCCTCGCGCAGCCCCTCGCGGACCTGTTGGGCGATCTCGATGAATTCGGGCGTGTCGCGGATTTCAAGCGGGCGCTCGGGGGGCAGCGGGCTTTCGATGACGCGGGTTATCCGGCCCGGACGCGGCGACATCACAACGATTTTGGTCGAGAGATAGACCGCCTCGGGAATGGAATGGGTCACGAAACCGATGGTCTTTCCGGTCTTGCGCCAAAGCGCCAGCACCGCCTGATTGAGCCGGTCGCGCACGATCTCGTCCAAGGCGCCGAAAGGCTCGTCCATGAGCAGGATATCGGCGTCGAATGCCAGCGCCCGCGCGATCGAGGCGCGCTGCTGCATCCCGCCCGAAAGCTGCCACGGAAACTTTCCGGCAAAGCCCGAAAGCTCGACCAAATCGAGGACTCGGTCGATACGCTCTTTCCGATCTCCCTTTGAAAAACCCATGATTTCAAGAGGTAGCGAGATATTCCCAGCAATCGTACGCCAAGGATAGAGGCCCGGAGCCTGAAAGACATAGCCATAGGCGCGCGCGCGCCGCGCTTCATCCGCATCAAGACCATTGACGATGACCGCGCCGGAAGTCGGGCGCTCGAGCGCGGCAATCGTGCGCAAAAAAGTCGTCTTGCCGCAGCCGGAAGGGCCGATGAAGCTGACGAAATCGCCCTTGTCGATCGCGAGATCGACGTCTTTGAGCGCATGGACCGGCCCGTCATTGGTCTGAAACGTCAGCGAGACCTTTTCGGCCTGGATAACACTGCGGCTTTGCACGTCAGCCTTCCCTTTCTTGTCCGGCAGTTGCGGGGGATGTGTCGGGCCGCCACCGCGGCACCAGCGTGATCACGGCAAGACCTCCGAAACGCGGCACGGCAGCGCCGTCCCCGCAGGCCATCACACCCCGCTCGCGGGGATCCCCGAACGCGAAACCGGACGCGGCGCGGTCAGTTCCTTCCAGGCCGAAAGCGCGCGGTTGACGGCAGGCTGGGGTTCGCGGGCCACGAATTCGCCATGGCCCTCGGGGCTCTCGATCTTGCCCTCGCGGTAGGCCACGCGCCCGCGACTGAGCGTATAGCGGGGCAGGCCCTTGACGCGTTGGCCCTCGAAGACGTTGTAATCGATCGCACTTTGTTGCGCGCCTGCCGAGATCACCTTTTCCGCATCCGGGTCCCAGATCACCAGATCCGCATCCGATCCGACCAGAACCGCGCCTTTTTTGGGATACATATTGAGGATCTTGGCGATATTGGTCGAGCTGACCGCCACGAATTCGTTGGGCGTCAGACGACCGGTTCCGACACCATGGGTCCACAGCATCGGCAAACGGTCCTCGAGACCGCCGGTCCCGTTGGGGATCTTGGTGAAATTGCCGATCCCCGTGCGCTTTTGCGCGGTGGTAAAGGCGCAATGATCGGTGGCAACGCAAGAGAGGCTACCCGATTGCAGGCCGTTCCACAGGCTGTCTTGGTGCTGCTTGTTGCGGAAGGGCGGCGACATCACGCGCCGCGCGGCATGGTCCCAATCGGGATTGGCATATTCGCTGTCGTCGAGCGTCAGATGCTGGATCAAAGGCTCGCCCCAGACCCTCTTTCCGGCCTGACGCGCGCGCCGGATCGCCTCGTGGGCATCCTCGCAAGAGGTATGGACGACATAAAGCGGCACGCCCGCCATATCGGCGATCATGATGGCACGGTTGGTGGCCTCGCCCTCGACTTGAGGCGGGCGCGAATAGGCATGGGCCTCGGGACCGGTATTGCCCTCGGCCAAAAGCCGCGCCGAAAGCTCGGCCACGACATCGCCGTTCTCGGCATGGACCATCGCCAATCCGCCCAGATCGCCGACGCGGCGGAAGCTCGCGAAAAGCTCGTCGTCATTGACCATGAGCGCGCCTTTATAGGCCATGAAATGTTTGAAGCTGGTCACGCCGCGCGCGGCAACCTCGGCCATTTCCTCATAGACCTGCTGCCCCCACCAGGTCACCGCCATATGAAAGGAATAGTCGCAATGGGCGCGCCCCGATTTGTTGCTCCAAACCTTGAGCGCGTCCAGAAGGCTCTGGCCGGGATCGGGCAAGGCAAAATCGATCACCATCGTCGTCCCTCCCGCCAAAGCGGCCCGCGTGCCGCTTTCGAAATCATCGGCCGAATAGGTCCCCATGAAGGGCATCTCGAGATGGGTGTGCGGATCAATCCCGCCGGGCATGACATAGCAGCCGGTCGCGTCCAGAACCTCGTCACCGGCCAGCCCCGGACCGATTGCCGCGATCTTGCCTCCTTCGATCAAAACATCTGCCTTATAGGTCAGATCCGCCGTGACAATCGTGCCGTTCCTGATGACCGTGCTCATCCGTCTTCCTTCGCTTTGATCGAAATACCTCGGGGGTGCGGGGGCAGCGCCCCCGCGCTATGCCTCAATCGCCGATAACCTCCGCCGTCTGGAGAACGGCGCGCAACAGCACATCCGCCCCCTTCGCGGCCCATTCGGGGCTGATCTCTTCGGCCTCGTTATGCGAAAGCCCGTCGACACAGGGGCACATGATCATCACGGTCGGCGCGACCTTGTTGATCCAGCAGGCGTCATGACCCGCGCCCGAAACGATATCCATACGGCTATAGCCGAGATCGTCCGAGGCCTGACGGATGCGCTCGAGCAGCACGGGATCGAAGGCGGGCGGATCGAACTGTCCGACGATCTCGGCCTTGAACTCGCAGCCGAGCGCGGCGCAGATTTCGGGCGCTTTCCCGAGATATTCCGCGACCATGGACAAAAGCACCGGCAAAAGGTGGCTGCGGAAATCGACGGTGAAGACAACCTTCTCGGGGATGACGTTGCGGCTGTTGGGATAGACGTCGATATGGCCGATCGCGCCCACGGCCGCGGGCTGGTTCTTCATCGCGATCTCGTGGACCAGCTCGGTGAGCTGCGCGAGGCCGCGCCCCGCATTGCGCCGCATCCGCATCGGCGTCGAGCCGGTATGCTGGCCCTTGCCGGTGACCGTGCACTCGATCCAGCGCAGACCCTGCCCGTGGGTCACAACCCCGATATCCTTGCCCTCGGCCTCGAGGATCGGACCTTGCTCGATATGATATTCGAACATGGCATGGATCTTGCGGTCCCCGGGCGTCTCGTCGCCCTGCCAGCCGATCCGCACCAGTTCGTCGCCAAAGCGCAGCCCCTTGGAATCGCGCTTGTCATAGGCCTGTTCCAAACCCAGCTCGCCCGCGAAGACCGCCGAGGCCATCATCGCGGGGGCGAAACGCGCGCCTTCCTCGTTGGTCCAGTTGGTCACGACAATCGGGCGGCGGGTACGGATGCCCTGATCTCGGATGGCGCGCACGACCTCGAGCCCCGCCAGAACACCCAGAACCCCGTCATATTTCCCGCCGGTCGGCTGGGTATCAAGGTGGCTGCCGATATAGACCGGATCAAGCGCGGGATCCTCGCCCTCGTGGCGCATGAACATGTTGCCCATGCGGTCGAGGCTCATGACCATGCCCGCATCTTCGCACCAGCGCTGGAAAAGGCGGCGTCCCTCGCCATCGGCATCGGTCAGCGTCTGGCGGTTGTTGCCGCCGGCAATGCCCGGTCCGATCCTGGCCATTTCCATCAGGCTGGCCCACAGCCTGTCGCCGTTGATCCGGATATTGCTGCCGATCGTCCGATCGGCCGAAGCCGCCCCGCTGTCGCTGGTCATCTTCCGTCCTTCCTGTCTGGCCGCCGTCTTCTCGCGAACGGTCGGTTGAATGGGTCTGTCCGTCTATCGTTTCGTCTGTCAGCCTGTCGGGCCACAGGGGAGCGCGCCCGGCAAGCCTTGGCTCAGGGCCGCAAATCCGGTTGCGGATGCGCGGATCGAGTGGATGACAAAGGGCTGTTCGGGCGCGTCTTGGCGCGCTCTGCCGGAACGCAGCTTACTGCTGCGCGCGTTCGGGTCGGCCTTTGCCTTGATACCATCGATCATTCCCTCACGAATATTGACCATTTGGTCAGGATCAGGCTAGCACGGGTAAAGAGTCAGTCAAGCTCCCGCGTGATGCTCCGGCCAAGAAGCTGCGCCGGACGTTCGCCACCCGACTGGAATTGCACCGGATTTGAGCATGAGCGAGCACGTCAGACCCCGCAGCAGGATCCAGCAGAAGAACCGCCAGATCATCCTTGATGCGGCTTTGCGCGAATTCGCGGCGCGCGGTTTCGCCGGCACCACCATCGACCAGATTTCCGAGGCGGCGCGGCTGTCAAAGCCCAATGTCCTCTACTATTTCGCGTCGAAAGAGGCGATCTACAGCCAACTTCTCGAGACATTGCTCGACCTCTGGCTCGCGCCTTTGCACATTATGGATCCGGCCGGAGAACCCAAAGAGCAGATCCTTGCCTATATGCACAGCAAACTGGCGCTCTCGCGCGATTTCCCGCAAGAAAGCCGGCTTTTCGCCAACGAGATCCTGCAGGGCGCGCCCCGTCTAGAGGCGATTCTCGGCGGGGGGCTGCGCGCGCTGGTCGAGGAAAAAGCCGCCGTCATCGCGCAATGGATGGAGGAGGGGCGGATTGCCCGTGTCGATCCCCATCACCTCATCATCTCGATCTGGGCGCTGACCCAGCATTATGCCGATTTCGAGATCCAGATTCGCGCGGTTCTCGGCCCCGATCGCGCGCCTTTCGACGAAGCGGGCGCCTTTCTGACCCATCTCTACGAGCGGCTTTTGGCCCAATAGCGCCGGATTTTCCGAGCGTTGCGTCACATCGCAAGGGCGCGATGATGGAACCTCACGCGCCATCTTGCCGTTTTGACAAAGCCGTGATTGCTATGCGCGGCAAACGCCCGCATCGTCGGGTCTCAGATAGGGTGCATCCCAGATGGCCGAAAGTGATCATCACGACGGCGACGACACCAGCCCGGAACCCCGCGGCAAGACCAAGCCCGCAGGTACCTCTCCATCCCCGACCAATCAAGGCACAGGAGCGGATAGCGCCGCGAAAGAGGACGACAATTCCGGACAGAGCTTTGCGCCCATGCCCGACAGCAACGCAGATCCCGCGCCGCCCGCCCATACCGAACAAAAGCTGAGTGCGGGCCTCGTGCTTGCCTGTCTCGGCGTGGTTTACGGCGATATCGGCACCTCGCCGCTTTACGCTTTGCGCGAATCCCTTGTCCATGCCCATGAAGAGGGCCTGCCCGAGGATGCCGTGATCGGCATCGTCTCGCTGCTCTTCTGGACGGTCATGCTGATCGTGTCGCTGAAATACGTCGTGCTGATCATGCGCGCCGACAACCGCGGCGAGGGCGGCACGCTGTCGCTGGTCGCCAAGGCGCAGGGCGCTTTGGGCAAAAAGCGCGCCTGGCCGATCTATCTTCTGGGCATCATCGGCGTCTCGCTGTTTTTCGGCGATTCGATGATCACCCCCGCAATTTCGGTCCTCTCGGCGGTCGAGGGGCTCGAGCTCATCACGCCCGCCTTCACCCCTTGGGTGGTGCCGCTGACCTGCGCCATCGTCATGGTCCTGTTCGCCGTCCAGCGTTCGGGAACCGAGGCGGTCGCGCGGCTTTTCGGCCCGATCATGCTGGTCTGGTTCGTCACGATGGGCGTCATCGGAGCGACCCATATTTTCGACGATGCCCGTATCCTTCAGGCGCTCAATCCGCTGCGCGCGCTCGATTTCCTGATCCATAACGGCTTTGGTGCGCTGCCGGTGCTCGGTTCGGTCTTTCTGGCCGTCACGGGTGCCGAGGCGCTTTACGCCGATATGGGCCATTTCGGGCGAAAGCCGGTGCGCGTCGCTTGGACGGGGCTGGTGCTGCCCGCGCTGACGCTCAGCTATCTCGGGCAGGGGGCGATGATCCTTGCCCATCCCGAAAACATCGGCAATCCCTTCTTCCTGATGGCGCCGGACTGGTTCCGCCTGCCGCTGGTTCTTCTGGCGACCATGGCGACGGTCATCGCGAGCCAGGCGGTGATTTCGGGGGCTTTTTCGGTCGCACAACAGGCGGTCCAGCTTGGGCTGACCCCGCGGCTCGAGATCCAGCACACCTCGGACAAACAGCTCGGGCAGATCTATATGCCGCGGGTCAATTCGATCCTGATGGTGGGCGTGGTGGCGCTGGTGCTGGCTTTCGGCAGCTCGGCCAATCTCGCCAATGCCTACGGTATCGCGGTGACGGGCGACATGGTCATCACCTCGATCCTCGCGATCATCGTCTTCCATTACGCATGGGGCTGGCGCTGGATCTGGGTGCTGTCGCTGATGCTGCCGATCCTTGCGATCGAGCTGATCTTCTTTGTCGCGAACCTCATCAAGGTGATCGACGGCGGCTATATCCCGTTGGTCTTCGCGGCGGGCGTCATCAGCCTGATGCTGATCTGGGTGCGCGGCACCACGCTTTTGCAGCGCAAGCTGAGCAGCGAGGCGATCTCCCTGAATTTTCTGGTCGACCGCCTGACCAAATCGCCGCCGACCATCGTGCCCGGCACAGCCGTCTTCCTGACCGCAGATCCGACGATCGCGCCAAGCGCGCTCATGCACAACCTCAAGCACAACCGCGTGCTGCACGAGCAAAACCTGATCACCAAGGTCGAGGTCGCCCATACCCCGCGCGTCGATCCCGAGGACCGGCTGCTCATCACGGGGATCGGTCCGCGCTTCTACACGGTCACCTGCCGCTTCGGCTATATGGAGCAGCCCAATGTGCCCAAGGCTTTGGCCCATGCCAAACGCTTCGGGTTGAAGTTCGATGTGATGGACACGAGCTATTTCCTCAACCGCCGCGCTTTGCGGGTGGGGCGTGCGCATCTGATGCCCGCATGGGCGGCGCGGATCTATGTCGGGCTTTACCGTTCGGCATCCGAGGCCACGAACTTCTACCGGCTGCCCTCGAACCGCGTGATCGAGCTGGGCCAGCAGATCAACATCTGATCGCGCGCCCCCGAAGACTGCGCGCGAAACGCCTCATGAAAAAGCCCCGTCCGATCTCTCGGGCGGGGCTTTTTCGTGGATCCGCCGTTGGCGACTTCAGGGACGCAGCGCCAGACGCAGGCGCGGCAGCGCCAGAAAGGCCGCGACCCACCCCAGCAATCCGCAAATCGCGATGGCGCCAACCATGCCGAGCGAGCCCATTGCGAAAAGCGGGCCGAAAACCGCGATCATCACCGCGCCGGTCAGCATCTGGATCGTGCCGCCAAGCGAAGAGGCAAGCCCCGCGATCTCGGGATGCGGATCAAGCGACATGACCATCGCAGTGGGCATCACCACGCCGTGGAAGGCATTGGCGAAGAAGAGCCCGATCACCACCACCGGCAAAGATACGCCCCCAAGCGCGAGGACCAGCGTCAGCAAACCGATGGCAAAGACGAAACCGGTCACGCCGAAAGCGATCAGCCGCTCCATTCCCAGTTTCTCGCCCAGATAACCCGCGAATTGCGATGCGGTGAAAAAGCCGATCGCATTGACCGCGAAGACGAAGGAGAAACCCGTGGGAGAGAGCTGGAAGTCCTCGGCATAGACGAAGGGCGCGGCGGCAAGATAGACGAAGAAGCTCGCCATCGAAAAGCCGCCGATCATCGAAAGCCCCATGAACTTGCCCGAACGCAGCAAGGTCCAGAGCCCGCGCAGCATCGCATCGGCGCGCACGGGTTGGCGGGCGTCCCGCGGCAGGGTCTCGGGAAGAACGAAGAGGATGAGCGCCAGCGCCAATACCGCCGCGGCGGCGAGGCAGGCAAAAATCATCCGCCAGCCCGCGAAGGCCAGAACGCCCGAGCCGAACATCGGTGCCAACATCGGCGAGACCGAGATCACGATCATGATCGCCGCCATCATCCGCGTCGCATCCGGCCCCGAGGACATGTCGCGCACGATCGCGCGCGGCACCACCATCAGCGTCGCCGCCCCGAAGGCCTGAAAGGCCCGCGCAATGATCAGCGTCGTCATATCGGGCGCAAGGATCGCCCCGATCGAGGCGACAAGGAACACCCCGACCCCGATCATCAGCGGCCGACGACGGCCGAGCGCATCGGCCATCGGGCCATAGATCATCTGGGCGATGCCGAAGACGAGGAAATAGATCGAAAGGGTCTGCTGCGCCACCGCCTGCGTCGAGTTCAGATCCTCGGCGATTTGGGGCAGGGCAGGAAGGTACATGTCGATCGCGAAAGGACCGACGGCGGAAAGCAGGCCCAGGATCAGGGCCATGCGGAACATGGAGCTTTGCATCGGAAAATCCGGTAACAGAATGTCTGATTGCGGCACCGCGTGATCGCGGAGGCCAGGACGGATGTTCGGAAAGGAGGTGACCTTTAACAGGGAGCGGCTTTTTCCACAATCGGGAAAACGCTTGCCCCCCTGCCCATGATCGGGCTCTGCGTTCGGACATAGGATCCGGACTACGACCGCGAGGTTTCGCCGCGCGCCTCAGTAACCGCGGCTGCGGTCCACGAGATGCAGCAGCGGCGCGCCCGACATCGCGCGACGCAGGTTTTCGGCCGCGACGGGGGCTGCGGTCTCGGGGCGGGTTGCGGCGCTGATATGGGGGGTGACTGTCACCCGCGGATGGGACCAGAAGGGATGCCCGGCAGGCAAAGGCTCGGCCGTGAAGACATCGAGAACGGCATGGCCCACCCGCCCCGCATCAAGCGCCGCGAGCAGATCCTCCTCGACCAGAACCGTGCCGCGTCCGGCGTTGATCAGCCATGCGCCCTCGGGCAGCATCGCCAAGGTCTCCGCGTTCAAAAGCCCGCGCGTGGCCGGCGTGTCGGGCAAAAGCGAGACGAGAATATCGGCCCCCGCCAAAGCCTGCCCCAATGCGGGCGCATCCAAGACCGTGATCCCCTCGACCGGCCGACCCGAGGCCGACCAGCCGGTCACGCAAAAACCCAAACCCCGCAGGCATTGCGCCAATGCACGGCCGAGCTCGCCCATGCCGAGGATGGTCACCCGCCGCGCGGAGGCCAACGGCGGCACGATCGCGTGACGCCAGATCCCGTCTTGCGTGTAATGGTCCATCCCGAGATGGGCGCGCATCACCCAGCCCGTGCAATATTCGCTCATCCCGCGCGCAAGGCCGGGGTCGACCATGCGGCACAAGGGCTGGGTCAGGGTCGGATTGGTCACGATACGCTCGACCCCCGCCCAGAGGCTCTGGACGACGCGGGCCTTGGTGAATGGGGTGAAATCGAGCGTGCTGCCGTCCTCGGGATAGCCCGGCGCATAGATCAGCGCATCGAAACTTGCAGGATCGCCTTCGCGGGCAAGGTCCATTTCGGGCGCGGCCGCGATCAGGGCGCGATGCCATTCGTCCCAATCCCGCGCGGGGGCCGCAAAAAGAACCTTCATCGCCTACCTTGGTCTGTGGACATGGGCCGATTGGACAATGCCGAAGGAAATCAAGACGATCATGATAGCGGTTCCGCCATAGCTGACCAGCGGCAAAGGCGAGCCCTTGGCGGGCAGAAGCCCCATGACCATGCCCATATTGATCGCCATATACAGAAAGAACGTTCCCGCAATGCCGATTGTCGTGAGACTGGCGAAACGGTCGCGGTTGGTCAGTGCCGAATGCAGGCAGAAGCCGAGGATCAGCATATACAGAACCAGCAGCGAGGCCGCGCCGACAAAGCCGAACTCCTCGGCCAGCGATGTGAAGATGAAATCCGTGTGCTTTTCGGGCAGGAAGTTCAGCCGAGATTGCGAGCCCTGCATGAAACCGCGCCCCGACCATCCGCCCGAGCCGAGCGCGATCTGCGCCTGCATGATGTTGTAGCCCGCGCCAAGCGGGTCCGAGCCCGGATCGAGGAAGGTGTCGATCCGGCGGAACTGGTAATCGTGCAGCAGCTGCCAATCGGTGCCGCGGCTCTCCATCACGGCGGTGACCATGGCGACGACAATCGCGATGACGCCCGCGAAATACCACAGGCTCACACCCGCCGCGAACATCACGATCCCGCCGCCCGCGATCAGCATGATCGACGTCCCGAGATCGGGCTGCATCAGCACGAGGCCGGTCGGCAGCAGGATCAGCAGGACGGGGATCAGCACCCAAAGCGGACGCGAGACCTTCTCGACCGGCAGCCAGTCGTAATAGACGGCGAGCGTCAGAACGAAGGCCACTTTGGTCAGCTCGGAGGGTTGCAGCTTGAAGGGCCCCAGATCGAGCCAACGCTGTGCGCCCATGCCGACATGGCCCATGGTTTCCACGAGGATCAGCAACAGTACGCAGACCACATAGGCCACGACCGAAATCGAGCGCCAGAACCAGATCGGCACGAAGGCCAGCCCCAGCATCAAGACCATGCCGACCGCGAAACGCACCATCTGCGGCCCCGCCCATCGGTCGATATCGCCGCCCGAAACCGAATAGAGCATCAGGAAACCGATGCAGGAGACGGCGGTGATCAGAAAGACCAGCGGCCAGTTGAGATAAAGGATCTTCTTGATGCCAGTCGGGGTCTGGGCAACCTTGTAATCGAGATAGCTCATCCGCTCAGGCCCGCGTCCGTGCCGTTTGCTGCGCCGCCACCGTCGGCGTGAGGTTGAGCTTGGCGCGCATCTCCTCGATCGCGCCGCGCTGGCTTTCGGGATAGGCGCTCAGGGGCGGCATGCCGCCGGCAAGCGCGAACAACAAGACGTCGCGCGCAATCGGCGCCGCCGCCGAGCCGCCGCCCATGCCGTGTTCGACCACGACCGAAACCGCATAGCGCGGGTTGTCATAAGGCGCATAGCAGACGAACAGCCCGTGGTCGCGGCGGTTCCACGGCAACTGCTCGTTGCGGATCACGCCGCGTGCGCGTTCGGCAGCGGTAATGTTGCGGACCTGCGAGGTGCCGGTCTTGCCCGCCATACGCCACTCCGGCGCGACGATGCGCGAGCGCGCGCCGGTCGCATGGGCATTGTTGACCACGGCATCCATGCCCTGTCGCGCGACACGCAGGCTCGATTCCGCGATGCCGAGGCTCGGGAACTCGGGCGCGGGCTGGGTGACGCCGTCGATCGAGCGCACCAGACGCGGCGCGACTTCCTTGCCGGTGGCGATCCGCGCGGTCATCACCGCAAGCTGGAGCGGCGAGGTCAGCACATATCCCTGACCGATGCTCGCGTTGATGCTGTCGCCGACCTGCCATTCCTGATTGTGGCGCTTGCGCTTCCAGTCGCGGTCGGGCGCAATCCCTTCGGCGACGGCCGACATCGGCAGGTCGTGGCGCGTGCCGAACCCCAGACGCCGCGCCATGGCCGACATCCGGTCGATGCCGATCTGTTGGGCGAGCTCGTAATAATAGACGTCGCAGGATTTTTCGAGGCTCTGGACCCCGTTGACCGAACCATGGCCGCCACGGCTCCAGCAGTGGAAGCGGCGACCGGCCACCTGCAGATAGCCCGGGCAATAGAAATGCGAGCCGCTGTTGATGATGCCGGCCTCGAGCCCTGCCAGCAGCGAGACCATTTTATAGGTCGAACCGGGCGGATAGACGCCCTGCACCGATTTGTCGGCCAGCGGGCGGTGATCATGGTTCATCAGCGCGCCATAATCCTGCGAGGAGATCCCGCGCACGAACATATTGGGATCGAAAACCGGCGAAGAGGCAATCGCCACGATATCGCCGTTGGTCACGTCGATCACCACCGCCGCGGCACTTTCGGTGCCCAGACGCTGGGTCGCGAAATTCTGGAGGCCCGCGTCGATCGTCAGCTGCACCGTCGCGCCTTGTTGGCCCTCCTGACGGCTAAGCTCGCGCATCTCGCGGCCAGCGCTGTTGACCTCGATACGGCGCGCGCCGGCTTTGCCGCGCAGCTCTTCCTCGAGCTTGGCCTCGATCCCGACCTTGCCGAGCTGGAATTCGGGCAGACGCAGAACCGGATCGGGCTCGTCGATCTTCGAGAGGTCGTAATCCGAAACCGGCCCGACATAGCCGATGACATGGGCGAAATCGGGACCGCGCGGATAGCTGCGCGAAAGGCCCGATTCAGGCGAGACGCCGGGCAGGGCGGGCGCGTTCACCGCGATCGAGGCGAATTCGTCCCAGCTCAGCCGGTCCGCGACACTGACGGGGGTGACGGCGCTGCGCCGGTCGATCTCGCTCATCAGGGTGGCGGTCTGGGTGTCGCTCATCGGGATGATCTGGCGCAGGCGGCCGATGACGGCGCTGACATCGCCCGCTTCCTCGCGGGTGATGGTGACGCGGTAATTCTGCTCGTTGCCCGCCAGAACCGTACCGTTGCGGTCGAGGATCAGCCCGCGCGCCGGCGGAAGCAGACGGATCTTGATCGAGTTGCCGTCCGAAAGCATGCGGTATTCTTCGGCGTGATCGAGCTGCATCGAGCGCAGCTTCATCCCCAAGGCCCCGATGACGCCAAGCTGGACGGAGCCCAAAAGCAGGCCGCGCCGCGAGATGCTGCGGGTGCTTTCGACGATTTCCTTGGGAGATTTCCGCATGTTCAGCGCTGCCTCATGATATCCGCCTCGATATAATCGGCGCGGCGCAGACCAAGGGTCCAACGCGTGACGACCACGACAAGCGGATAGGTGAGAATGGTGGCGAGCATTTGCAAGATGACCTGACCGAGCGACGGCATATCGACGAAGAAGAGCGCGAGAACAAAGCGGTTGGCGAGCACGATCAAGGCGATCAGGATCGCGACGCGCAGCCATTCAACCATGAACGGCAGCTCGCGCCAACGGTGCTCACGGTGACGTGCAGCCTCGGTCGCGAGGATGACAAGCGCCGTCCACAGCCCCAGCGGGCGCAGCATCAGGATATCCTCGATAAAGAAAACCGCTCCGATCAGAAGGACAGGCACTTGTTCGGGGCGGCGCAGCACCCAGGCCAGCGTCACGCAGAGCATCAGATCGGGTCCGGGCCAGCCGATGCTGCCGGGCGCGAGCGGCAGCAGCCGCACCAGCAAAATCGCAAGCATGACCAGCGTATACAGGATCATGCCGATGTAGCGGCGGTGGCGGACATGCTCCATCACTGCCGACCGCTGTCGGTGGGCGCACCCTCGGTCTGGGCGGCCTCGGGGAGGCGGTCGGGCATGCGGGGGCCGACGAATTCCGGCGGCGGCGGCGGGATCAGACGACCCGAATCCGCAAGCTGCTCGGCGGGATGGCTGCGCAGCACGCGCAGGAATTCGAGCCTGCCGTAATCGGCGGCCATACGCACGCGCAAACGCCCGTCGGTCGCCATCGCCAATTGGCCGATCAGCAGGCCTGGCGGGAAGACCCCGCCGTCACCCGAGCTGACGACACGGTCGCCGGGGCGGACATTCTCGGGGCTTTCGATGAAATCGAGAACCGGCAGCGAGGTGTTGTCGCCGCCCATCAGCGCGCGCTGCCCCGAGGGCTGGATGATCACCGGAATGCGCGAGGAGGGGTCGGTCAGCAGCATGACGCGGCTCGTGGTTTCCCCCACGCCCGAAATGCGGCCGACCAAACCCAGCCCGTCCATCGTGGCCCAACCATCGACGATCCCGTCTCGCGCGCCGACGTTCAGCAGCACCGACTGGCGGAAGGCCGTGCCGCTATCGGTCAGCACCACGCCCGAGACCGAGGTCAGCGCGGGATCGATGCGGACGTTGTTTTGCGCCAGAAGCTTGGCGTTTTCCTGTTCCAGCTGGACGGCGGCCTCTTTCCAGGCGGACATCTTCTGCAGCTCGCGGCGCAACTCCTGGTTCTGGTCGTAAAGCCGCGCATAGGATTGGTAGCCCGCCACCATATTGCTGACTTTGGTCAGCGGCAGCAGCACCCATTCGAAACCGGGCACGAAGCGGTCGACGAAAGCCGCGCGCATCCGTTCCGCGCGCGGGCTGTCGATCTTCCAGAACAGGAAAGCGGCCAGCAGGACGATAACCAGCAGCGAAACCAGAATTCGCCGGACCGGAGACGCGAAATCAGGGCCTTTACGCGCCACGATAAAGCCTTAGCTGTCGTAGTCGATGACGTGGCGCAGTTGCTTTTCGAACTCGAGCGCCTTGCCGGTGCCCAGTGCGACACAGTTCATCGGCTGGTCGGCCAAGGTGATCGACAGGCCGGTTTGCTCGCGCAGGGCCAGATCGAGATCGCCGAGCATCGCACCGCCACCCGTCAGCATGACGCCGCGGTCGACGATATCGGCGCCCAGATCGGGCGGGGTCGCTTCAAGCGCGACCATAACGGCCTCGCAGATCTGCTGGACCGGCTCGGCCAGAGCTTCGGCGACCATGGCTTGGGTGATTTCCATTTCCTTCGGAATGCCGTTCAGAAGGTCGCGACCGCGCACCATCATGGCGGCGCCGCGCCCGTCGTCGGGCATGCGAGCGGTACCGATCTGCGTCTTGACGCGCTCGGCGGTAGATTCACCGATCAGAAGGTTATGGCTGCGGCGCAGATAGTTGATGATCGACTCGTCCATTCGGTCGCCGCCGATACGGACCGAGCGCGCGTAAACCACATCGCCGAGCGACAGGACCGCGACTTCCGTGGTGCCGCCGCCGATATCAACCACCATCGAGCCGGTGGGATCGGTGATCGGCATGCCCGCACCAATAGCGGCCGCGATCGGCTCGGCGATAAGGCCCGCCTTGCGCGCGCCTGCCGACAGAACCGACTGGCGGATCGCGCGCTTTTCAACCGGCGTCGCGCCATGGGGCACGCAGACGATGACTTTCGGCTTCGAGAAGGTCGTGCGCTTGAAGACCTTCTTGATGAAATATTTGATCATTTCCTCGGCGCTGTCGAAATCCGCGATGACGCCTTCGCGCATCGGACGGATCGCCTCGATCGAACCGGGGGTGCGGCCCAGCATCAGCTTGGCGTCTTCGCCGACCGCGAGAACCTGCTTCTTGCCGTCCTTGACGTGGAATGCGACCACCGAGGGCTCGTTGAGGATGACGCCCTTACCCTTGACATAAATCAGCGTATTCGCAGTGCCGAGGTCGATTGCGATATCGGTCGAAAACAAACCGCCGAAAGCCATGTCAGAAATTCCTTTCACGCCGGTCTTTGCCGGCCTGCCGATTACGCCCCATGTCGCCTAGCCGCGACAGCATGTCACGTTACGACTGGCTTCATATAAGGCGGCAATCATCCGCCGAAAACCTATTTTTTTCGTTCGTTTCCGCCGATGGGCGAAATTCGCCGAACTTTGTTGGCGGCAGTTCGCCGATGGCGGCACGATTGGCGCCGATTTCCCCGAACCCGTTGAAAAAGGCGCGCCAGAACCCTGCCGCGCCTTCATTTTTTCTCTCAGAACGCTTGTGGCGGGCTTAATGCGAATATTGCGTGATGCCTTTGGTATCGGCATCGGGCGCGGTGTTGGCGCGGCGCAGGATCAGGTGGTTCAGCGCACCGACATAGGCCTTGACGCTGGCCAGAATGGTGTCGGTATCGGCAGCCTGACCGTTCACGATCCGGCCCTTTTCCTCGAGACGGACCGAGACGGTCGCCTGCGCATCGGTGCCGTCGGTCACGGCATGGACCTGATAGAGCTTCAGACGCGCCTCGTGCGGGAAGATCTGCTTGACCGCGTTGAAACAGGCATCGACCGGACCGTCGCCGGTGGCATGGACCGTCTTCTCTTCGCCGCCGACCAGCAGGGTCAGATCAGCCGATTGGCCGTCGGTGCCGCAAACCACGCGCAGATGCTTGACCTGCAGGTGGTCGTCTTCGGTATTGGCGGCGCTGTCCTGCATCAGCGCGACCAGATCCTCGTCGTAGATCTCTTTCTTGCGGTCGGCCAGCGCCTTGAAGCGGACGAAAATATCCTTCAGCTGGTTGTCGCCGACCTCGTAGCCCAGCTCGGCCAGTTTCGAGCGCAGCGCGGCGCGGCCCGAATGTTTGCCCATCGCGATATTGGCCTCGTTCAGACCGATATCGGCGGGGCGCATGATCTCGAAGGTCTCGACGTTTTTCAGCACGCCGTCCTGATGGATGCCCGACTCGTGCAGGAAGGCGTTTTTGCCGACGATCGCCTTGTTGAACTGCACCGGAAAGCCCGAGACCTGCGCGACGCGGCGCGAGATCCCCATGATCTTGGTGGTGTCGATGCCGGTGGTATAGGGCATGATGTCGTGGCGCACGCGCATGGCCATGACGACTTCTTCCAGCGCGGTATTGCCCGCGCGCTCGCCCAGACCGTTGATCGTGCATTCGATCTGGCGCGCACCGGCCTCGACCGCGGCGAGGCTGTTGGCCGTCGCCATCCCCAGATCGTTGTGGCAATGGGTCGCGAAGATGATGTTGTCGGCACCCGGAACACGTTCCAGCAGCATGCGGATCAGATCGGCGGATTCGCGCGGCGCGGTATAGCCGACGGTATCGGGAATGTTGATCGTGGTCGCACCGGCCTTGATCGCGATTTCGACCACGCGGCACAGATAGTCATGTTCGGTACGCGTCGCATCCATCGGCGACCATTGCACGTCCTCGCACAGGTTGCGGGCATGGCTGACGGTCTGCTCGATGCGCTCGGCCATCTGGTCCATATCCAGATTGGGAATGGCACGGTGGAGCGGCGAGGTGCCGATGAAGGTATGGATGCGCGGGCGGCGGGCGTGTTTCACCGCCTCCCAGCAGCGGTCGATATCGCCGAATTGGGCGCGGGCCAGACCGCAGATCACCGAGGTTTTCGCATTTTTCGCAATCTCGCTGACGGCAGCGAAATCGCCTTCGGAGGCGATTGGGAAGCCCGCCTCGATGACGTCGACGCCCATATCGTCCAGCATGCCGGCGATTTCCAGCTTTTCGGCATGGGTCATGGTTGCACCCGGCGATTGCTCGCCGTCGCGCAGGGTGGTGTCGAAGATGACGACGCGGTTTTTATCGGACATTGGTTCGTTCTTTCTTACGCTTGAGCTTTTGGGAACCGGGCGCATCCTCGCTGAGCGGTGGCCCGGAGACCCGCTCAGTGAAGCGTAAGAAGAAGCAGGCCACGGAGGCTTACGACAAAGCGCGCGCTCGATTGCGCGTTCTGGGTCGAAGATATGTTTCGTGTCCGTGTCATGGCGTGAACTATAATGACCCAATTCCTGGGATGAAAGACCTAAAGTGCGCGCCAGCCGATATCGCGGCGATAAAAGCCCTGCGGCCAGTCGATCGCATCGGCCAAAGCATAGGCACGGTCGCGCGCTTCCCGAAGGCTCGCCCCCCGCGCGGTCGCCGCCAGAACGCGACCGCCGATCGCGATGACCTGCCCGTCCTTTTCGGCCGTGCCCGCGTGGAAGACCTTGTTCGCGCTGTCGTCGGGCAGATCCGCCAGACCCGAAATCACGCTGCCTTTGACATAGGAGCCAGGATAGCCTTCGGCGGCCAGCACGACGGTCAGCGCATGGTCATCGGCCCAATTGACGCGGGCATCGGACAGGCGACCCTCGGCACAGGCGAGAATCGCGTCGAGGATCTGCGCGCCCAGACGCATCATCAGAACCTGACATTCGGGATCGCCGAAACGGACGTTGTATTCGACCAGACGCGCGCGCCCGTCCTTGATCATCAGACCGGCAAAGAGCACGCCTTGGAATGGCGTGCCGCGCCGTGCCATTTCGGCAATCGTCGGGCGCACGATCTCGGCCATGACCTGTTCCTGCAGGGCAGGGGTCAGCACCAGCGCGGGAGAATAGGCCCCCATGCCGCCGGTATTGGGGCCGGTATCGCCTTCGCCGACGCGCTTGTGGTCCTGCGCCGAGCCGATCGGCAGGCAATCGACCCCGTCCGAGAGGATGAAGAAGCTGGCCTCTTCGCCCTCCATGAATTCCTCGATCACGACCTCCGCGCCGGCATCCCCGAAAACACCGCCGAAAGCGTCGTCGATCGCGGCAATCGCTTCGGCCTCGGTCATGGCGACGGTCACGCCTTTGCCCGCAGCCAGACCATCGGCCTTGACGACGATCGGTGCGCCTTTTTCGCGGATATAGGCATGGGCGGGACCGGCCTCGTCGAAACGCGCCCAAGCGGCGGTCGGTGCGCCGCAGGCATCGCAGATCTCTTTGGTGAAGCTTTTCGAGGCTTCGAGCTTGGCGGCCGCAGCCGAGGGGCCGAAGACCAGTATGCTGGCCGCGCGCAATGCATCGGCGATGCCGACCGCCAAAGGTGCCTCGGGGCCGACAACGACCAGATCGACGGCGGCCTCTTCGCAAAAGGCGATGACGGCGGGGGCGGAGAGGATGTCGATATCCACACAGCGCGCCACCCCTTCGATCCCGGCATTCCCCGGCGCAACGAACAGTCGGTCGCATTTGGGGTTTTGGCGAATGGCCCATGCCAGCGCGTGTTCGCGCCCGCCACTGCCGAGGATGAGGATATTCATGCGCAGCCCTTCCTTCTTGCTCGCCCGCGTTCTAGTCTGACTGCCCTGACGGAACAAGCCTTGCGAGGACGGGATGGAGCTCTTTGACGACGGGCCGGAAGATAACGGCGAGGCCGGCTCGAATGCCCATGAATTCACCGTCTCGGAAATTTCGGGCGCGGTAAAACGCTCGATCGAAGACCAGTTCGGCCGCGTGCGGGTGCGCGGCGAAGTTGGCCGTGTCTCGCGGCCGGCCTCGGGGCATCTCTACTTCGACCTCAAGGACGACCGCTCGGTTCTGGCCGCGATCACCTGGAAAGGGCAGGCGGCCAAGCTTGTGACGCGCCCCGAGGAAGGCATCGAGGTCATCGCGACAGGTCGCCTGACGACCTTCCCAGGCCAGTCGAAATACCAGATGATCGTCGACCAGATCGAGCCTGCCGGCGCGGGCGCGCTGATGATGATGCTCGAAAAGCGCCGCAAGGCTCTGGCCGCCGAGGGGCTCTTCGACGAGACCCGCAAACGGCCCTTGCCCTATCTGCCCGATGTGATCGCGGTGGTGACCTCGCCCTCGGGTGCGGTGATCCGCGATATTTTGCACCGGCTGCGGGACCGTTTTCCCAGCCGCGTCCTGATCTGGCCGGTGGCGGTGCAGGGGCAGGAAAGCGCGCCGCAGGTGACGGCGGCGATCCGCGGGCTGAACGCGCTCGACGGCTCGGGGCCGGTGCCGCGCCCCGATCTCATCATCGTGGCGCGCGGCGGCGGCAGCCTCGAGGACCTCTGGGGCTTCAACGAGGAATCGGTCGTGCGCGCCGCCGCCGAAAGCCGCATCCCGCTGATTTCCGCCGTGGGCCATGAAACCGATACGACGCTGATCGACTTCGCCTCGGACCGCCGCGCGCCGACGCCGACCGCCGCCGCCGAAATGGCGGTGCCGGTCCGCGCCGAACTCGCGCTCCGGCTCGGCGATCTGCAGGGCCGCATGGGCCGCGCATCCCAAACCCGCATCGCTTTGCCGCGCCAGCGCCTGCAGGACCTCGGCCGCGCTTTGGGTCGCCCCCAAAGCCTGACGGATCCGGCACGCCAACGGTTCGATCTTTTCGCCGGACGGCTCGAGCCCGCCTTGCGCCAATTCGCCCGCTCGCGCCGCGAAAGACTGAATGCGCTGGCCTTGCCCGCAGCTCTTTTGCGTAGCGCGACACGGGCGGGCAACCAGCGCCTCACGGCGCTCGGACAGAAACTTCCGCCGACGCTTGCCCGCTCTCTCGCTTTGCGCCGCGAACGCATCACCCGTCTGGGCCAAAGCCTGACCAACAGCCGCGCCCGCCTGATCGCGGATGCAGGACGCGGGATCGCGCGCGACAAGGACCGGCTGGCGGCACTCGACGCCCGCCTCGGCCTCGCCATCACGCGCGCGCTGCCGGCACGCCGCGAGAGCCTCGAGCGCCTCGACCGCCTGCGCCAGACGCTCGGCTATACCGAAACGCTCAAACGCGGCTTTGCCGTGATCCACGGGCCGAATGGCCTGCTGACAAGCGCCAAAGCCGCCCGGAAAGCGACCCGTTTCGAGATCGAATTCCAGGACGGCCGCATGGCCGCCCTTCCCGAAGGAGTCGATCCGGCAATGCCCAAACCGCGCAAGGGCAAAGCCGAAGAGCCGCCCGAAGGCGGCCAGCAATCGCTTTTCTGAGCACCATCTTTCATACGGAAATATCCCGGGGGAGGCCCGCAGGGCCGGGGGCAGCGCCCCCGCCCGCCGCCTGCCGGCAGTCGCGCTCAGCTTTCCTTCGGGCGCAGCATCAGCCAGATCAGCGCACCACCCGCCAGAACCAGAAACGGCAGCATCGCCAGATTGACCGCGCTCCAGCCGGTTTGGACATTGCCGCTCAGGCAGTTCATCAACCCGCCAGACGAGAGCGAGGCCAGAAACACCCCGCCAAAGACCACTGCGTCATTGAGCCCCTGCAAGCGCGCCCGCTCTTCGGGACGCTGCGCCTTGGTGAGCATGGCGGTCGCGCCGATATAGCCGAAGTTCCAGCCAGCGCCGAGCAGAACCAGCGCCAGATAGAAATGGCCGAGTGCCACGCCCGAAAGCGCGACCGCACCAGCACCGGCCAGAATGACCAGCCCCGTCGCCATGATCCTCGCCGCGCCGAAACGCGCAATCAGATGGCCGGTAAAGAACGAGGGCAAAAACATCGCGATGACATGGCCCGAGACGATATTGGCCGCATCCGACGTCTCGAAGCCGCAGCCCACCACCGCCAAAGGCGTCGAGGTCATAACGAGGTTCATCAGCGCATAGGTGACGGTGGCGCAGATCATCGCGACCGCGATCTCGGGCGTACGGATCAGCGCGCGCAGACTGCGCCCGCCGGTTGCTCCGGCGGCCGAGGCTTTCGGCTTGGGAATGTCGAGAAAGGCAAAGAGGAACGGTCCGACCAGATTGAGCCCGATAATCGCCGCATAGGTCGCCATAAACGGCACTGCGACAAGATCGGTGGTCTGACGCACCAGAAAGGGACCGAGCAGAGCCGAGCTCAGCCCCGCCGCCATCACCCAGGAAATCGCGCGCCCCTGATACGAGACCGGCGCGCAATCGGTCGCGGCAAAGCGGTAAAACCCCTGTGCCGCCATATAGACGCCTGTCAAAAGCCCACCGAGCGTGAAGAGCAGGAAAGAGCTGTACCACAGCCCCGCAAAGGCCACCGCAGCACCTGCGGCACCCGCGATGCAGGAGAGCACGAAACCCGCCTGACGCCCGTGCCGCTCCATGAAGCCCGCGAGCGGACGCGCCGACAGGGCCGAGCCGAGAATGATCATCGACAAGGGCAGGGTGGCGATGCAGGGATTGGGGGCAAGCATCTGCCCAGCAAGCCCGCTGACGACAAAATTCATCGGCATCTGCGCACCGAGAATGCCCTGCGCCATCGCAAGGATCACCACATTGCGTTTGGCGCGGCCCAGATCCTCGATCGCGACCGCCTCTTGCCCGACAATGCCGCTCATGGCATTAGCGCCCCAAGGCTGCCGCGGCTTTGGCGCGGGCCTCGATCGCGGCCCAATCGGCGGCGGCGACATCGGCATCGGGCGCGATCCAGCTGCCGCCGACGCAGGGAATGCTGGGCAGTGCCAGATAGGTCGGCGCGCTCTCCAGCGTCACGCCGCCGGTCGGGCAGAAGCTGATCTGAGGCAGGGGGCCGGCAAGAGATTTGAGGTATTTGACCCCGCCCGCGGCCTCTGCGGGAAAGAATTTCAGCATGTCGTAGCCGGCTTCGAGCAGCAGCATCGCCTCGGATGCGGTGGCAGCCCCCGGCAAAAGCGGCAAAGCCTCGTCGATACAGGCCTGGACAAGCGCCTCGGTTGCGCCGGGCGAGACGGCAAAGCTCGCGCCCGCATCCTTGGCGCGCTTCACGTCGTCGCGCGTCAGAACCGTGCCCGCTCCGACATGGCCGCCCTCGACCCGCGACATGCGCCGGATCACCTCGAGCGCGGCGGGAGTGCGCAGGGTCACTTCCAGAACCGGCAATCCGCCGGAAACGAGCGCCTCGGCAAGCCCCACGGCCCGCTCGGCATCACCGACCACGAGCACCGGAATGACCGGAGCAAGGTTGCAAAGTTCGCGGTTGCGGGCGGATTGGGCTTGGGGGGTCATGTCTGCTCCATCGATAACGCGCTGAAATTGCGCTTTTCCCGAGCGAGCCGCAAGCCTTGGCTACCGCCCGCAGCCCGCTTAGCCGCCGAAACTGCGCGAACCGCTCGACCGCGTGGTTGCAGATTGGCCGAAACCGCCGCGCTGCGAGACCTGCGCCTGCGTCATCGGCGGCTTGCCGATGGTCGAAGGCGCTTTGTTGAAGGTCGAGGTCGCGACCTTGCCGGTGCCGCGGTTCGAGGCAAAGCTCTGGTCGCCCTTGGGCGTCGAATAGCTGCCGTTGGCGTTCTGCACCATCGGCTGCGAGAAGATCCCGCCGCCGCGCGACATCATCGAGCCCATCATGTAGCCCATCAGCAGCGGCATGAAGGAAAAGCCGCCGCCGCTGTTCTGGGCCTGCTGCTCGCCCGCCGGCGTTCCTGCCGGAGCCGCCGCGGCAGCCGGATCGCCGCCGCAATTGCCCACGCCATGCTCTTGCTCGCACAGCTCTTTGGATTCGTAGCGCGGCGCGGTTTCGAGATATTCGGCCTCGGCAGCGGCGAAATTGGTGCGGCAATCAGCCTCGGTGAACCAGAGGCTGTTCTCCTTGCTCGCGGCGATACAGCTCGCGAGATCGGGGAAGGATTGCGCATCGACACGTTCATCCTCGCAAGCGGCAAGGCCGAGCACGGCCGAACCGGCAAGGATCAACGCCACATGGCGGGAGCGTTTGCGTTTCGACATGTCTAGCCCTCGATGAAATGCGGTTTGAAACGGGAAAGGTTATGGGTGATGCGCGCACGATCTTCGCGAATACCTAAACCGACGCAAGCCTCGCCGACGATCCATGCGCCCAAAACCGGATGGAAACCGTCGAATTCCGGCAAGGGCGCCAAGGCCTGCACCACCATCGGATGATGCGAATAGCTGTCGTCGGGCGCGGATTCGGGGCGCAGGCCGTCCTGATAAAGCGTAACGCCCGCACCTTCGCGCGAGAAGATCGGCTTGGTGACATAGCCGCGCCGCAGCTGGTCCTCGGCGGCGGCAAAGGCTGCGGCGACGGCGGGCGTCGCGGGTCCGTTGCCGCGCAGGGCCGCTTCGACATCGCTGGCGAAAAAGGCCGGCAACAGGTTCGGGTGGCCGGGGAACATCTCCCACAGCAGCGGCAGAAGCGCCTTGTTCGACAAGACCGCTTTCCACGGCGGCTCGATGAAGCGTGTACCCGACGGCTGGAGATGCGGCGCGAATTCGTCGCGCAGCATGTCCTCCCACGGATAGAGCTTGAAAAGCGTACCGATCACGCGGTCCTCGTCATCGGAAAACTGGCCTTCGTCGGTCAGGCCAATCCCCGCAAGAGCGGTGAAATGCGCGCCCAGACCCGCCTCGCGCGCCGACCAGGCCAAAGCCTCTACCGTCGCGTAATCTTCGGGATTGTCCTTGTCGGCCGCGAAATGGATATCGGTGCCCTGATCGGCCATCTCGCCCCAACGCTCGACCAGCGCCTCGTGGATGGCGTTGAACTGGTCGGTATCGGCGGAGAGCACGCCCGCTTGCTGCTGCTCTTCGAGCCAGAGCCATTGGAACGAAGCGGATTCGTAAAGCGATGTCGGCGTATCGGCGTTATATTCCAGCATCTTGGCCGGAGATTTCCCGTCATAGGCCAGATCGAAACGGCCATAAAGCTCGGGCTCGCCATTGGCCCAGGACCGCTCGACCAGATCCCAATAGGGGCGCGGGATATCGAGCCGCGTCAGCCATTCCTCGCTCGTGACAGCTTTGGTGACCGCCTCGCGGCAAAGAGCGTGCAATTCGGTCGAGGGCGCTTCGATATCCTCCTCGATCTGCTGCATGGTAAAGCGGTAGGCGCTGGTTTCGTCCCAATAAGGTTCGCCGCCCATATCGGCGAAGGTGAAACCGACCTCTGCGGCGCGGGCGCGCCATTCGGGACGTTCGGGCAGGGAAATCTTGAGCATTTTGCCTCTTTCGCGTTTCACGACAGATGACAAGGCTGCGGCCGGGATGCAAGTCCGGCCGCAGAAATGTCGGACAAATGCGCGCGATTTATCGCGGCGCGATCCGGTTTTTATCGCGGCGCGATGCTGAGCGCTTCGCCCGCCAGAAGCGCGGCATTGCCACCCGAAGCGGTGGTGTCGATGCACAGTTGCCGCTCGAGAACGACATGGCCTTTGTCCAGAGCCCCGATCAGCGGCAGGATCGCGCCTTTGCGGGCGGCAAGCGCGCGTGCATAGGGACGACCGGCCTCGGCACTGCCCCACCAGACCACGCCCGAGAACCTTTCGAGACGGGTCAGCCAATCGGGATCGGGCAGGCCGTCAAGAGCAAGGCCGTAGCCGCCCAAACGGGTGACCTCGGCAGCCTGCGCTTTGGCCACATCATAGCCCGGCCCGAGGCAAAGCACCGGCTCGCGCGAATAAAGGCTGAGCTGGTTGGTCTCGCCGGTCGGCCCCGGCAGAAGCATGCTGTTCTGCGCGGCGACATTCAGGGAAACCGCTTCAAGATCGTTTTCCAACGTCTTGTAATAGCTGGAATACGGCTTGGATGGCGATGCACTTTCAACAACCGGCGCCGCGGTGAAACGCGCCAGATATTCCGGCCCGCCCGCTTTGGGTCCGGTGCCCGAAAGCCCTTCGCCGCCAAAGGGCTGACTGCCCACGACCGCACCGATCTGGTTGCGGTTGACATAGGCATTGCCGGCATGGACTTGGCCCGCCACGCTTTCGATCCGCGAGGCGATGCGCGAATGCAGGCCGAAGGTCAGGCCGTAACCCGTCTCGTTGATCTGCGCGACAACCCGATCGAGCCCGTTCGCGGGGAAGGTCGCGACATGGAGCACGGGACCGAAGATCTCCTGACCGAGATCGGCAATCGCACCGACACGGATCATGGCCGGACCGATGAAGCTGCCCTCGGCCGGCGCGGCCAGCTGCTTGATCAGGCGGTTCTCCGATTTCGCGCGGGCGATATGGGCGCTGATCGGCGCGGCAGCGTCGGCATCAATGACGGGGCCGACATCGGTCGAGATGCTGGCGGGATCGCCAAGGCTCAGCTCGTCCATTGCCCCCTTGAGCATTTCAAGGACCGGCTCCGCGATATCCTCCTGCAGATAGAGACAGCGCAAAGCCGAGCAGCGCTGGCCCGCCGATTGGAAAGCGCTGGCGAGAATGTCGCGCACGGCCTGTTCGGGCAGCGCGGTCGAATCGACCACCATCGCGTTCAGGCCTCCGGTTTCCGCGATCAGCGGCGCTGTCGGCGAAAGGTGCTCGGCCATGGCGCGGCGGATCATCTGGGCGGTTTCAGTCGAACCGGTAAAGACCACGCCCGCAACCCGCGGATCCGAGGTCAGCGCCGCACCAACCGTCGCGCCGTCACCGGGCAAAAGCTGGAGCGAAGCGACCGGCACGCCCGCACGATGCATCAGCGCGACCGCGTGATGGGCGATCAGGGGCGTCTGTTCGGCGGGTTTCGCCAGAACCCCGTTGCCGGCAGCCAGAGCCGCGGCAATCTGGCCGGTAAAGATCGCGAGCGGGAAGTTCCACGGGCTGATTGCCGTGAAAATCCCGTGCGCCGGATTGTGCAAACCCGCGATCTGCGCCGCATAATAACGCAGGAAGTCAACGGCTTCTCGGATCTCCGAGACGGCATCGGCCAAGGTCTTTCCGGATTCGCGCACCAAAAGGTCCAGCAGGCGGGGGGTATCCGCCTCGTAAAGATCCGCGACGCGGCGCAGCGTTTCGGCGCGGGCGGAATCGGGGGCGCGCCACGGCTCGGCATCCGCCAAAGCGGTCGCGATCTGTTCGCGCGTTGCCTGATGGACATGACCCGCGATGCTGTGGTCGGCGGGGTTGAACACCTGCTCGGCAGGGCCGTTCGCCAGTTCGGCACGGATCAGCGGCGCGGCAACGGCGGGCGCACCGGCCGTGCTGCGCGCGTCGAGCAGAGCATCACGGGCAGGGCGGTCGGCGACGTCATGTCCGCGCGAGTTCTCGCGCTCGGGGGTGAAGAGACCGGTGCCGCGCGCGATCGCTGGGTTCTCGATCTGGGCCAGCCCTTCCAGAGTCGTCAGCGGACAGGCCGCGACCACGGCCGGAGAAATCGCCTCGTCTACGATCTGGTTCACGAAGCTGGAGTTCGCGCCGTTTTCAAGCAAACGCCGCACGAGATAGGCCAGCAGCTCGCGATGCGCGCCGACGGGAGCATAGATGCGCAGGCGCGTCTTGTTGTCGTCCTGAATGAGCCGGTGCAGCCCTTCGCCCATGCCGTGAAGGCGCTGGAATTCGAAGTCGCGCCCCTTGGCCATATCAAGAACGGCGCAGACCGTATGGGCGTTATGCGTGGCGAATTGCGGATAGATACGGTCGGTCATGCCGAGCAGGCGGCGCGCAAGGCCGATATAGCTCACATCGGTCGAAACCTTGCGGGTATAGACCGGAAAATCGGCAAGGCCCGTGACTTGGGCACGCTTGATCTCGGCATCCCAATACGCTCCTTTTACAAGCCTGATCATGATCTTGCGATCAATTCTTCCAGCCATTTCATAGAGCCAGTTGATCGCTTGTCCGGCGCGGCGGCCATAGGCCTGAACGACGATGCCGAAACCCTCCCAGCCCGCCAGAGCCGGATCGGAAAGCGCGGCCTCGATCACCTGGAAAGACAGCGTCAGACGGTAGCTTTCCTCGGCATCGATGGTCAGCGGCATGTCGACAGCGGCGGCGGCGCGGGCGAGGCGGGCAACAATCGGCACAAGCTCGGCCAGAACGCGCTCTTCCTGCGCGGTTTCGTAGCGCGGATGAAGCGCCGAAAGCTTGACCGAGATGCCCGGATTGTCGCGCAGACGCCCCTTGACGCAAGCCGAAGCAATGGCCTCGATCGCCTTGCTATAGGCGGCCTCGTATTTTTTGGCGTCGCCCGCAGTCATCGCGGCCTCGCCCAGCATGTCGTAGCTTTGGGTCGAGCGCGGATCTTCGGCAGCGCGTTTCATCGCCTCCTCGATGGTCTGGCCCAGAACGAATTGGCGGCCCATCTCGCGCATGGCGCGGGTGACGGCGGCGCGGATCACGGGCTGGCCGAGACGACGCACCGCGCCACGGATCAAGCCGGAATCGCGGCGACCGAGCACGCCGCCGGTCAGCATCAGCCCGCGCGTCGACATATTCACCAGCGAGGATTTGGAGCGGCCCTTGTGGCGCTTCCAATCGGCGGGGGCGATCTTGTCCTCAATCAGCGCATCCGAGGTTTCCGCATCGGGAACCCGCAACAGTGCCTCGGCCAGGGACATCAGCGCGAGGCCTTCCTCGGTCGAGAGGCCGTATTCCGCAAGAAAGACCTCCATCAGACCAGGGTGAAGCTGGGCGCGGATGCGTGCGACCAGATCGGCACCGGCAGCCGCGATGCGGGCACGGTCGGCCGCACCCAGATCGGCCTCGGCAATCAGGGCTTTGAGCAGGGGGGCTTCGGGCGCAAGCGTCGCGGCATCAAGCGCGGCCAGAGCGGGGGTATATGCGGACATCTGCGGAACTCCTTGACTTTGTCACGCTTATATCGCTGAACCACGGTCATTTCCGACCAATTGGGGCCAGATCCTTGGACGATAACACCAAAAATGACCGCTCCGGCAATCCGTTTGAACTGGATCGCATGGATTACGCGATTTTGGCCGAATTGGCGCGCGACGGCCGGCTGAGCGTGACCGAGCTGGCCGCCCGTGTCGGCCTGTCGAAGACGCCGGTTCAGGCACGGATGCGCAGGCTGGAAACGGCGGGGGTGATTGCCGGCTACCGCGCCATTCTGTCGCCGGTGCGCATGAACCTCGCCCATGTCGCTTTCGTCGAATTGCGACTGACCGATACGCGAGAGGCGGCGCTTCAGGCCTTCAACAAAGCGGTGCGCGCCATCCCCGAAATCGAGGAATGCCATATGATAGCGGGCGGCTTCGATTATCTGCTCAAAGTGCGCACCACCGACATTACCGATTACCGCCGCGTGCTGGCCGAGCGCATCTCGACCCTGCCTCATGTCGCATCAAGCTCGACTTACGTCGCAATGGAAGCGGTCAAGGATAATGCGGTTGTTTCCCTTCCCAAGTAACAAATACATCAGACTATAGCTGTTATCTCGAATTTGTAGAGGAACAAACAAGCGGGCTTGCTCCCTTTGCCAGTTAGGGCAATCCTGTAGTTCTCAAAGCTCCGAAGGAATCGGGGCGTGACAACAGGGATGCTATCCGAATGACCCAGAGATTCTCGCTTCGCGCGGCGCTGCTTGCGTCGGCTATCGCCTTTGCTCCGGCGGCTTTCGCCGAAACGCCCGCCGATGTGCTGGTGGTTGCGGCCCAGATCGACGACATCATCAGCCTCGATCCGGCGCAGGCCTTCGAGTTTTCGGGCATCGAGGTCGACAACAACCTGTATGACCGCCTCGTCGATTTCGACCCGCTGGACCTGAATGCCGGCATCAAGCCGAGCATCGCGCAGTCGTGGGAAATCAGCGAGGACGGCAAGACCATCGTCCTGACGTTGCGCGAAGACGTGAAATTCCAGTCGGGCAATCCGCTGCGCGCCGAAGATGCGGCATGGTCGCTCCAGCGCGCGGTCAAGCTGAACCTCGGGCCGGCCTTCATCCTGACGCAATTCGGCTTTACCGCCGAGAATGCCGAACAGACCATCACCGCCGACGGCAACAAGCTGACGCTCCAGCTCGACAAACCCTATGCGGTTTCGCTGGTGCTGAACTGCCTGGCCAACAACGTCGGCAACATCATCGACAAGGAAACCGTTCTGGCCAATGTCCAGGGCGACGATTACGGCAATGCGTGGCTTTCGAGCAATTCGGCCGGTTCGGGCCCTTACTCCCTGACCGCATGGAAACCCAACGAGCAGGTCCAGCTGACCGCTTTCGAGGGCTATTGGGGCGAGGCTCCCGCGATGAAGCGGGTGATCGTGCGCAACGTTCAGGAAAGCGCGGCTCAGCGCCTGCTGCTCGAGCAGGGCGATATCGACATTGCCCGCAACCTGACCCCCACCGATATCGAAGGCGTTTCGGCCAACGAAGGGATCAAGATCGCCACCGAGCCGCGCGGCCGCATCCTCTATATGGGGCTGAGCCAAAAGGATCCGCTGCTGCAAAAGCCCGAAGTCATCGAGGCAATGAAATATCTCGTTGACTATCAAGGCATTCAGGACAGCTTCCTGAAAGGCATCTTCAAGACCCACCAAAACATCGTTCCCGAAGGCTATCTCGGCGCTTCCGACGAAAATCCCTATAGCTATGACGTCGAGAAGGCCAAAAAGATCCTGACCGATGCCGGCATCACCTCGGGCACGATCAAGACCGTGGTGCGCGACATCCGCGAATATGTCGATGTGGCGCAGACGCTTCAGGCCTCGATGGCGCAGGCGGGGCTGACGCTGGAAATCCAGCAGATGACCGGCGCGCAGGTGCTTGATGCTTACCGCGCGCGTCAGGTGCCGATCTTCATCGGCGAATGGGGTCCGGACTATGCCGACCCGCAGACCAACGTCTCGACCTTCGCGCTCAATGCCAACAATGCCGATGATGCCAAACTGTCCGAGCTGGCATGGCGCAACTCCTGGGCTGTCCCCGAGGAGATGCAGGCCAAGGTTGCTGCTGCGGTGGTCGAGAACGATTCCGACAAGCGCAAGCAGATGTATCTCGACATCCAGCAGGAATATCGCGAGATCGCCCCGATCGTGCCGCTGTTCCAGCGCGTGGGTCAGGACGGCGTGCGCAAGAATGTCGATCATTGGACGGCTGGCGGCGCGGTTGCCTCGGTCTATTACCGCCAGATCACGAAAAGCGAATAAGCCTTGAGCATGACAGAGACATCCGTCGCGGGCGGGGGGAGCAATCCCCCCGCACCACTTCCGCAACCGCCGGCCCAACCCGAATTGGGGGGCGGACATGGCCGCAAACTCCTGCGCAGTCTGCGCGTCCTTGGCGGCGTGTTTCTGTCACTGGCTTTGACTTTGCTCGGCCTTTTGGTCGTGACCTTCATCATCGGGCGGATCATGCCGATCGATCCGGTGCTGAAAATCGTGGGCGAGCGCGCCACACAGGCGCAATATGACGCCGCCTATCAGGCGCTCGGCCTCGACAAACCGCTGTGGCAGCAATTCGCGATCTATGTCTGGGACGTGATCCACGGCGATTTCGGCAAGTCGATCTCGACCGGCCAGCAGGTCAGCGCCGATCTCAAGCGGGTTTTCCCCGCAACGGTCGAACTCGCGACGCTCGGCACGCTGATCGGGATTGTCGTGGGCGTGCCCCTTGGCGTGATCGCGGCGGCGCGGCGCGGCGGCTGGATCGACCAAATCGCGCGCGTCGTGGCGCTGGTCGGCTATTCGATGCCGATTTTCTGGCTGGGCCTGATGGGGCTTTTGGTCTTTTACGGCATGCTCGGCTGGGTCGGCGGACCGGGCCGTCAGGGCATTCTATATGACGGCATGACCACCGAAGTGACGGGAATGGTCCTTGTCGATACGCTGATCGCGGGCGATTGGGGCGCCTTCAAGGATGCCTTTTCGCATATCATCCTGCCCGCGAGCCTTCTGGGCTATTTCAGCCTTGCCTATATCAGCCGCATGACGCGCAGCTTCATGCTCGAGCAGCTCGGCGGCGAATATATCCTGACCGCCCGCGTCAAGGGCCTGTCAGAGACCCGCGTGATCTGGGGCCATGCCTTCCGCAATATCGCCGTACCATTGCTGACCGTGATCGCGCTGAGCTTTGCGACGTTGCTCGAGGGATCGGTGCTGACCGAGATCATCTTCAGCTGGCCCGGCATCGGGCAATATATCACCAAAGCCATGCTCGCGGGCGATATGAACGCGGTGCTTGGCGGCACGGTGGTGATCGGGACCTGCTTCATCGGTCTGAACCTGCTGAGCGATCTGCTGTATCGCCTGCTCGATCCGCGTTCGCAGTAAGGGGCCGACCATGACCGACAAAACCTCGACCGCCCCCGAACCCTCGTTGCGCGACTGGCTGCTGTCCGAGACCCCCTCGACCCGCAGGCAGGCCCGCTGGGGCGCCTTCTATCAGGGTTGGGTGGTGTTTCGCCGCAACAAGCTGGCGATGCTCGGCCTGATCATTCTGGTCCTGCTGGTGCTCACTGCGATTTTTGCGCCACTGCTTTCACCCTATGATCCCTATGCGCAAAGCCTGCCGAACCGGCTCAAGCCGCCCTCGGCCGCGCATTGGCTGGGGACGGATTCGATGGGCCGCGATATCCTCTCGCGCCTGATCTGGGGCTCGCGCACCACGCTTTTCATCGTGGGTACGGTCGCGCTCATCGCGCCGATCCTCGGGCTTTTGATCGGCACCATTGCGGGCTTTGCCGGCGGCTGGGTCGATCAGGTGCTGATGCGGATCACCGATATTTTCCTCGCATTCCCCAAGCTGATCCTCGCCTTGGCTTTCGTCGCCGCCTTGGGGCCGGGGATCGGCAATGCGGTCCTCGCGCTCGCCTTGACCGCCTGGCCCGCCTATGCGCGCCTTGCCCGCGCCGAGACGCTCTCGATCCGGCGTGCCGATTTCATCGCCGCCGCGCGGCTTCAGGGGGCGGGGCCCACGCGGCTGTTGATCCACCACATCTGGCCGCTCTGCGTCTCCTCGCTGATCGTGAGGGTGGCGCTCGATATGGCGGGGATCATCCTTTCGGCAGCGGGTCTGGGCTTTCTCGGCCTCGGCGCACAGCCGCCGCTTGCGGAATGGGGTGCGATGATCTCGGACGGGCGGACCTATATCATGGACTTCTGGTGGGTCGCCGCCATGCCCGGCCTCGCGATCTTTGTCGTGAGCCTTGCCTTCAACCTGCTCGGCGACGGTTTGCGCGACGTGCTTGATCCGAAAGGAGACAAGGAATGAGCGAGCCGCTTTTGTCGATCCGCGACCTGCGCGTCAGCTTTCCGACCCGTCAGGGCGTTTTCGAGGCCGTGCGCGGCATCAGTTTCGATCTCGGCCGCGAGCGTTTGGGCGTCGTGGGCGAGAGCGGCTCGGGCAAGTCGATGACCGGCCGCTCGATCCTCGGTCTGGTGCGTGCGCCCGGCAAGGTCAGCGCCAGCCGGATGGAGCTGAACGGCCGCTCGATCCTGAACCTGCCCCCGCGCGAGATGCGCAAGATCCGCGGCAGCAAGATCAGCATGGTCATGCAGGATCCGAAATTCAGCCTCAATCCGGTGATGACCATCGGCGCGCAGATCGTCGAGAGCTTCCGCCAGAACACCAAGGCCAGCCGCGCCGAGGCCCGCGCCAAAGCGCTCGAAATGCTGGCCGCCGTACAGATCCGCGACCCCGAGCGCGTGTTCGACGCCTATCCGCATGAAGTGTCCGGTGGCATGGGACAGCGCATCATGATCGCCATGATGCTGGCGCCGAACCCCGAGATCCTGATCGCGGACGAGCCGACCTCGGCGCTTGACGTCTCGGTTCGCGCCGAAGTCCTCAACATCATGGACCGGCTGGTGCGCGATCGCGGCATGGGGCTGATTTTCATCAGCCACGACCTCAATCTGGTGTCGCAATTTTGTGACCGTGTACTGATCATGTATGCGGGTCGCGTCGTCGAAAGCCTCAAGGCCAGCGAGCTGCACAACGCCCGCCATCCCTATACCCAAGGGCTGCTGAACAGCCTGCCGCGTCTCGACCATCCGGTCGAGCGGCTCTCGGTTCTCGAACGCCAACAAAGCTGGCGCGACGAGGAAATCATGACTTCTGCGCCGGGCGGGCTGTGACATGCTGACAGTAGACAATCTCGACGTCTGGTTCGGCCAGGCCCCGCAACGCGTCGATGCGGTCAAGGGCGTGAGCTTTGCCGTCGCGCAAGGCGAAAGCTTCGGCCTTGTCGGCGAAAGCGGCTCGGGCAAATCCACGATCCTGCGCGCAATCACCGGCCTCGCGCCGACATGGTCGGGCCGCGTCACCATCGAGGGCGAGGCGCTTTCGGGGGGCAAACGCAGCCGGTCCTTCTACAAGACCGTGCAGATGGTCTTTCAGGACCCTTATGCCAGCCTCCATCCGCGCCATTCCGTCGACGGCGTTTTGTCGGAAACACTGCATTTGCAGGGCGAAAAGAACGTCGACAAACGCATCAACGAGCTTCTCGAGGCGGTCGGTCTGGGGCAGGGGTTCCGCTTCCGCTATCCGCACCAGCTTTCGGGCGGACAGCGCCAGCGTGTCGCCATCGCCCGCGCTTTGGCCGCGAAACCGCGGCTTTTGCTGCTCGACGAGCCGACCTCGGCGCTTGATGTCTCGGTTCAGGCCGAGATCTTGAACCTGCTTGGCGATCTGCGCCGCGAACACGGGCTGACCTTCGTCATGGTCAGCCACGACCTCGCGGTGGTCAGCCATATGTGCGACCGGCTGGCGGTGATGCGGGGAGGAGAGCTGGTCGAGGTCATGGATGCCGCGACCCTGCGGTCGGGGTCTGCGCAAAGCGATTACGCGCGCAACCTGATCCGTGCAAGCATGGGTTACGCGCGGGCCTGAGGCCTGCGCGCAGCCGCACCCTCAGGCCGCCACACCAAAGAGGCGGCCGACGCCTGCGGTGATCCCGAGCGCGATCATCCCCCAGATCGCGACCCGCGTCACGGCGGGCACCAAAGGCGCGCCGCCCGCCTTCGCGCCGATCCCGCCCAGAAGCGCCAAAGCGATCAGCGTGGAAACCATCACGAAGACCATCACCATCGACACCGGCGCGACAATCGCGGCCAAAAGCGGCACCGCCGCGCCAAGGCTGAAGGTCACCGCAGAGGTCACCGCCGCCTGCAGCGGATTGGCGGCGGATGCTTCGGTCAGTCCGATCTCGTCGCGGATATGGGCGGCGAGCGCATCATGTTGCGAGACCTCGGCGGCGGCCTTCCACGCTGTTTCGCGCGTCATGCCGCGGCTCTCGTAGATCTCGGCCAGCTCGCGCAGCTCGTCATGGGGCGATTGTTCGAGCGCGAGACGCTCGCGCTCGATATCGGCGGCCTCGGTATCGGCCTGCGAGCTGACCGAGACATATTCTCCCGCAGCCATCGACAAGGCTCCCGCGGTCAGACCCGCAACCCCCGCAATCAGGATCGCCTGCGGGCCGGGATCGGCGGCCGCCACCCCCATGATAAGCGCGCCGGTCGAGACGATGCCGTCATTGGCGCCCAGCACCGCCGCGCGCAGCCAACCGAGCCTGCCCACGAAGTGCGGATCATCAGGGTGGGCGCTGGCCTCGTCGGCTTTCTGGTCGGATGCGGGATTGAGCGACATGTTGGGCCCTCCGGTACTTTGCGCACAAAGCATAACGGGATCCCGCGCGATGAACAGGGCATTGCGCGCATGGCAGGCTGGCCGCCAAATCAACGCAAGGGCATGCGGCGCCGGGGCCGCCTTGCCAGTTGCAATGACCTTGCAACTGGGGCAATCAGGGTCATGATCATCGAAGATCGCGCCCAGAGTTACGAAGAAGCCTTGCGCCGGAGCGGCATAAGGATCACCCGCCAGCGGGCCGCGCTTTTGCGCATTCTGGCCGACACCGACGACCACCCCGATGCCACCGCGCTCCATGCGCGGGCGACGGCTGCGGGGGCAGGTGTCTCGCTCGCGACGGTCTACCGCACCTTGGCCGAGCTCGAGGCGCAAGGTCTGATCCACAAGGTCGAATTCGTCGGGGAGCCCGCGCGTTACGAGCCGGCCGACCAGCGCCACCACGACCATATGATCGACGTCGAAACCGGACAGGTCGTGGAATTCTTCAACGAGCGGATCGAAAAGCTTCAGGCCGAGATCGCCGCCGAAATGGGTTACGAGATCCTGCGCCACCGGCTGGAACTTTATGTCAGGAAACTGCCGTGAGCGAGGCCGCGAGCGCCTCGGGGCTGCGCGTCTACGACAAGATCATCTCGGATCGCGGATCGCGCTATGCGGTTTCGGGCGGTCCGGCGAAAAGCCGCGCCGAAGTCGCGGCCCTTCTGGGCGAGCTTTGCGCCAACAAGCGCTTCGCCAAGGCCACGCATCATTCATGGGCGGGCATTCTGGGCGGCGAGGCACTCAAGGATGACGACGGAGAATCCGGTGCCGGCGCACTGATCCTGCAGATGCTCGAACGGGCAGGGCTGGCCGATCATATCGTGATCGTGACGCGCTGGTATGGCGGCAAGCATCTCGGCGGCGACCGCTTCCGCCATGTCGCCGATGCCGTTCGCCACTATCTTGCCGAGATCGGCAAGGGCTGACCGCAAACCGCCGCAACCGCGCCCCTTCAGAGCAGAACCCAGCTCCAATCCGACAGCCCGACCAGCCATTCCGCGATCAGCGGAATGCGATCGGTTGCGAGCAGCAAGGCGAAAGCCGCCACGCCGAGGCCAAAGCCGCCCCGCAAAAGTGCCGCGCGACGGGGCGACGGGGCGATTTTGCGCAAAAGCCCAAGCCAGAGCAGCGCGATCGGCATGAAAGGCAGCGCCATCGCCAGCGCATAGACAATCAGCGCGGCGATGCCCTGAAGCTGCAAGGCCCGCTCGCTGTGCGCGGTCAGCCGCAAAATGGCGGAAAGCGCGGGACCGATACAGGGGATCAGCCCCATGCCGAAGGCCAGACCGCTTGCAAAAGCCGCCGTCTTTCCCGTGAGCAGGCGGGGCGGGCGGGACGGAAAGGCATAACATGCGCCCCACACCCCGAGCCAAAGCGCCGCAAGCGCGGTCAGGCCCGGTCGCGCCGACAATAGCATCTGGCCGAAGCCGCTGCGTCCCAGCCCGATCTGGAGAAAGGCGAGCGCAATCCCGAGCGAGAAAGCAAAAACCGCAGACAAAAACGGGGCCGCGCCGCGCCCTTGCGCCAATCCGCGCGCCCCGAACCAGCACAAGGCGAAGGGCAGAACCGGCAGGATGCAAGGCGAGAAAAACGCAAGGAGACCGGCGAACGCCGGCGTCATCGCGTGCGCCCCCTCGCAGGCAGAGATCGCCGCCTAGCGCGCGAGTTGAAGCACATTCAGCTCGGATTCGACATAGGGCTTGGGCAAAACGATCCGTGCCTGACGCGGGCCGGTCACCTCCAAAAGGCCGGCGTCGGGGAAGAATTGCTCGAGCGATTTCGGGTCGATCCGCGAGGGCAGATCCTCGTAGGCGGGCGGGGTGCTGCCGCGGATGTAATCGGTTCCGAGATAGACGATCCGGTCGCCGTCACGGTGCAAGGTCCCGCGCGTCAGTTGCGAGCCGGTCTGCTTTTCGAAGACCAGAGCGTCGCCCTCGACACGGATTTCGCAGCGATAGGGCGGATAGATCACGCCGGGCGTGACGCCGCCGATCTTGGTCATATTGCATTTCCACTCGCCCACCAATCCGGCCAAGGCGCCGTCGTCCACCGTCTGGGGCCGCCCGCGCAGGGCGGCGACAATGGCGAAGATCGTCTCGTCATTACCTTCGTTCAGCGCCTGACGCAGCGCCTCGCCATAGGTCAGATCGAGCGCGTCCAGCCGTTCGGCATCATCGGCACGGATCGGGGTTCCGTCGCGCAGGGTCTCGAATTTCGGGGCATCGGATTGCGGCGCGGCACCGGGGGCCGCCTCGACAGAAAGGCCCGCAAAACCGGACAGCGTGAAACCAAGGGCCAAAGCACAGCCGGCCGTCAAAACTCGATACATCAACTCACCCTCGTTACGTTCGTTTATTCTTCTTTCACGCTGCGGGAATGGGCACGAAGCAGGGCAAGCGGGACCAGTTCGAGCGCGCGGGAATGTGTCGATTCCAGCACGACGGTCGGCGCTGCGAATTCCTGCGCGGCTTCCAGAAAGCGTGCCGCACAAAGACACCAGCGATCCCCCGGCTTCAACCCCGGAAAACGGAACTCGGGCCGCGGCGTCGAGAGATCGTTGCCCAGATATTTCGACATGGCGAGAAATTCGGCGGTCACGGTGACGCAAACCGTGTGGCTGCCGCGATCCTCGGGGCCGGTGTTGCAACAGCCGTCGCGATAAAAGCCGGTCAGCGGGTCCATCGAGCACGGCTCGAGCTTGGTCCCCAGAACGTTCAGCACATCTGTCATCGCCCTATCCCTCCGCTGCGGAGCTGCGCAAACCCGGGGCCGGCCGCTCGGACCGGACTAGGACAACCGCTCCGGCCGCCAGTCGATCCAGCGCCCGTGAAAATCGGCCCGCCCGAGGCTCCATTCGTTTCGGCCCTCACCCTGCCACAGCTCCAGCCGCATTGCAGCCCCCGGCCGGCCGCTTCCGGCCGGATCGGCCTCGAGCGAAAGGCGGGCAAGCGGATTTTCGCGACCCGCCCTTTGCCCTGCGGCCTCGAGTGCGGCCATGCAGCGCGCCTGCACCGCGGGCGGAAAATACTGCCAGGCGATGGTATGGATGACCAAGGTGGTTTGCCCTCGCTGCAAGGGGGCTTCGGACAGCCGGCTTTCCAGCCAGAAAGCCGCGTCGTCGCGATCGACCTGCGGAGGATGGCTCTTGGCCAGATCAAGCGCCGCCTCGAGCCGCGCGATTCGCTCGGGTTGATCGGCCCAGACATAGGCCAAAAGCCGAAGCCGGTCGGCAACCGGATCGAGCGGCGCGAGATCGACACCCCGCGCATGTGCGACGCGCGGCATCCGTCCCGAAGGCAGAGCATTCCCCCGCCATTCGGGCCGAAGGATCAGCCCCGCATCGGGGTCTCCAAGATATTCTTGATTAACTTCAATCGTATATCGATTAAAGTTTAGGTTCAATCCGGCCGAACAGCCCAATTCCAACACCGACAAAGCATGTGTACCACCGGTCAGGTCACCCAGAAACCGTGCCCCCGCGATCAGCACGGCAGAGCGGCCGACCTCGTTGGTTTGGGGCGCACGCTCGAGCCAGTCGAGAATGCGTGCCTCGTGCCGCGCCAAAACGCCTGCGAGCAGGGGCCAGTCGAACCGGCGTGCCTCATAGGCGTCCTCGAGCGCGGGATCATGGTGCTCGAGGGCGATGGCGCGCAAAGCTCCGGCAAGGCGCAGCGCCAAAGCGTCGCGCTTGCTTCCCGGATCGCCGGACCAGTCCAAAAGCCGCGCCGCAACCGCTCCGTCATCGGCAGAGAGGCGGGACGCAAACAAGGTCAAAATTTCCGCGGTCAGCGGCGAGCCGAGGTGGCGGCAGCTTTGCGCCTGATCCAGACAGGCCGCGCGAAAGACCTCGTCCGGCGTCAGGCGCGCGCTCATTTGAAGCGCTCCGCCAAAGCGCGAAGCTTGTCCATGGCCGAAGGCACCGGCGCATCGGCGGGCGGAAAGACCGGAGGCGTTGCGGCTTTGCCGGCCTCGGGCGCGGGCTTTTCGCCGGACCTGCTGGATTGCGCCTGTCCCTCGGGGCGCTGGCTGCCCGAATTGCGCGCCGGAGCGACCCGCGCGGAGACGGCATTGAGAAAACGCGCATCCTCGCCCTGTGCGAGCGCCGCCGCCCCGTCCGAAATCCCGCGCAGGACATCCTCGACCAGATCGGCCTCCGCTTTGGCGAAGTCGGCCAAAACATAGCCCGCCACGCGGTCCTTGTGGCCGGGATGGCCGATGCCGATGCGGATGCGGCGATAATCCTCGCCGATATGCTGATGGATCGAGCGCAGGCCGTTATGACCGGCATGGCCGCCGCCGGTTTTGAGCCGCACTTTGCCCGGCGGAAGATCAAGCTCGTCATGCAGCACGATCACATCGGCAGGCTCGAGGTTGAGATAACGCATCGCCTCGCCGACCGATTGGCCGGACAGATTCATAAAAGTTGAGGGTTTGAGCAGGATAACCCGCTCGTTTCCCAACCGTCCTTCGGCGGTCTCGCCCTGAAATCGGCTCCGCCAAGGCGAAAACCCATGGTCCGACGCGATGCGGTCCAGCGCCAGAAATCCGATATTGTGACGGTTTCCGGCATATTTTGCGCCGGGATTCCCCAAACCAACGATAAGCAGCATTGTCGAGCCTCCTAAGCGTGCCTAGATAACGTCCTAGTCCAGAAGGGGCAATTTTTATCCGTCTCTTGCCCTCGGGGCGGGGCGTTACTAAGACTCTGTCAAGCTTTGCCGTTTATGACACAAGCTTCGGGGCATGATTTGCAACGAAACGCATGGAAGAAACGGAAGCGGGCAGAGACCACAGGCAGGGAAATACATGCAAGATCCGGCAGAATTCTATATGAACACGCTCGTTCCCATGGTTGTCGAACAGACCAGCCGGGGCGAACGCGCCTATGATATCTTCTCGCGCCTGCTCAAAGAGCGGATCATTTTCGTCTCGGGCCCTGTCCATGACGGAATGTCGACGCTGATCTGTGCGCAATTGCTGTTTCTGGAAGCGGAGAACCCGACCAAGGACATCAGCATGTACATCAACAGCCCCGGCGGTGTCGTGACCTCGGGTCTGTCGATCTACGACACGATGCAATACATCCGCCCGCGCGTCTCGACGCTGGTGGTGGGGCAGGCGGCCTCGATGGGCTCGCTGCTGCTGTGCGCCGGTGAAAAGGGCATGCGTTATTCGCTTCCCAACAGCCGCGTCATGGTCCACCAGCCCTCGGGCGGCTTCCAGGGTCAGGCAACCGACATTCTCATCCATGCGCGCGAGACCGAAAAGCTCAAGCGCCGCCTGAACGAGATTTATGTCGAACACACCGGCCGCAGCCTCGCCGAAGTCGAGGAAGCGCTCGAACGTGACCGCTTCCTGTCGCCGCAAGAGGCCAAAGATTGGGGTCTGATCGACGAGGTCATGGTCCCGCGCGGCAAGGCAGACCCGAACAGCTGATCGGTGCCCTTTGGGCCGGCCGCTTTAGCCAAGAACTTTTTTTGGGGATTGTGACCGCTCGGCGCCATCCCTAACATGAAAACCAAAGGCTCGGGCGGCATTGGCCGCCCAGTCGCGGCGCGACCCGGAAATGTGCAGTGACTGGCATTTCCGGCTTAGGAGCAAGGAACTGAACGATGGCGAACCAGCCCGGCGGCGACAGCAAAAACACGCTCTACTGCAGCTTTTGCGGCAAGAGCCAGCACGAGGTCCGCAAACTTATCGCCGGCCCGACCGTGTTCATCTGCGACGAATGCGTCGAGTTGTGCATGGATATCATCCGCGAGGAGACGAAATCCTCGGCGCTCAAATCGGGCGACGGCGTGCCGACCCCGCGCGAGATTTGCGGTGTGCTTGATGATTACGTGATCGGGCAGGAGCATGCCAAACGCGTGCTCTCGGTGGCGGTTCACAACCACTACAAGCGCCTGAACCACAGCTCGAAATCGGATATCGAACTCGCGAAGTCGAACATCCTGCTGATCGGCCCGACCGGTACCGGCAAGACGCTGCTGGCGCAGACGCTGGCGCGCATCCTCGACGTGCCCTTCACCATGGCCGATGCGACCACGCTGACCGAGGCCGGCTATGTCGGCGAAGATGTCGAAAACATCATCCTGAAACTGCTTCAGGCGAGCGAATACAACGTCGAACGTGCGCAGCGCGGCATCGTCTATATCGACGAGGTCGACAAGATCACGCGCAAATCGGACAATCCCTCGATCACCCGCGACGTTTCGGGCGAGGGCGTGCAGCAAGCGCTTCTGAAGATCATGGAGGGCACGGTTGCCAGCGTTCCGCCGCAAGGGGGCCGCAAGCATCCGCAGCAGGAATTCCTGCAGGTCGACACGACCAATATCCTCTTCATCTGCGGCGGCGCTTTCGCGGGCCTCGACCGGATCATCGCGCAGCGCAACAAGGGCACGGCGATCGGCTTCGGCGCTTCCGTCAAGGAAAATGACGATCGCGGCGTGGGCGAACTCTTCAAACAGCTCGAGCCCGAGGATCTGCTGAAATTCGGCCTCATCCCCGAATTTGTCGGCCGCCTGCCGGTGATCGCGACGCTTGGCGATCTCGATGAAGAAGCCCTGATGATCATTCTGACCCAGCCGAAAAACGCTTTGGTCAAGCAGTATCAGCGCCTTTTCGACCTCGAAAATGTCAAACTGACCTTCACCGACGATGCCTTGACCGCAATCGCCCGCCGCGCCATCAAGCGCAAAACCGGCGCGCGCGGCCTGCGTTCGATCATGGAAGACATCCTGCTCGATACGATGTTCGACCTTCCGGGTCTTGACAGTGTTTCCGAGGTGGTCGTGAATGAGGAAGCGGTCGAAAATGCTTCGGCCAAACCGCTTCTGATCCATGCCGATCCCAAGAAGGAAACCGCTGCTTCGGCCGGTTGATCTCTCGGCCTGAAATCCGCAAGCCGCAGCAAGTTCGACCTTGCTGCGGCTTTTCCTTTGCCGATCATTATTAGGCAATTCGGCAAATGAGCAAGCGCGCGCTCAAGCCCTCTGGACCTGTGTGCGCGGATTTGCGATACCCGTTTCGAATTACTGAGGAAGGCTCGATTATGTCCCTGATCTCTCGCGTGACGACTTGGTGGAAAGGCCAGACCCTGAACACTCAGGTCTGGACTGCCCTTTACGGCGAAAAAGTCGGAGAGGATGATCAGGGTAATATCTTCTACCAATCGGGTGGCGGTAAACGGCGCTGGGTGATTTTCAACGGCGAATCCGAAGCAAGCCGCATCGGCCCCGATTGGCACGGCTGGCTGCACCACACCTATGACGAGCCGCCGACCTCTGATCCTTTGCGCCGCAAGTCGTGGGAATTGCCGCATAAAGCCAATGTTTCCGGCTCGGTCGATGCCTATCGTCCGGCGGGCTCGCTGTACAATGCCTCCCCCGCGCCGCGTCAAGATTACGATGCCTGGCAGCCGGAATAAGCAATGACGAGCGCTGCCGAACGGGCCGAATTCTGGGTCGGATCGGCCGTAATCGCGGTTGCCGCGGGCTTTCTTGCCTGGTCGTTTTCCGGAAGTAGCGCCTTGACCACGCGTTTGGGCAAGAGCTACGAGCTGCGCGCAGCCTTCCCCAACGTAGACGGGATCGAGCCCGGCACCGATATCCGCATCGGCGGCGTCAAGGTCGGTCGGGTCAGCGCGGTCCAGCTCAATCCGGAGAGCTTTCTTGCCGAAGCGAGCTTCAGCATTCCACAGGCGATCCAGCTTCCCTCCGATACGGCGGCGCTGATCCAGTCGGACGGCCTGTTGGGCGGCTCCTATATCGAGCTTCAACCGGGCGGGGCGGCGGACAATCTTGCCCCCGGCGACGAAATCGAAGATGTGCAGGGCGCCGTCAGCCTGATCACCCTGATGATGAAATTCGTCGATTCCCAATCTTCTGCCAAGGACGAAACACCATGACCCGCTGGATGCTTGCCCTGATCCTGTCGGCGGGGCTCGCTCTGCCTGCTTTCGCGCAAGAGGCCGAAGGCGAAAGCGAAGAGGAATATCAGGACCCCGCGCTTCTTCCCGTGCCTGCCGAACCTTCTGCTGCCGAGCGCGAGGCTGCCGCCGCAGCCCAATTGCGCGGCGCGAAAACCCAGCGTGCCGAGGGTGCGCATCTGCGCGGTCTGGATAAAATCACCGGTAAAACGCAGGATATCACGCTGGCGACAGGCGAGGCTTTCACCTTTGGCCGTCTCGACATCCGGCTTGGCGAATGCCGCTTTCCGCAGGCCGATCCCAGCTCGGATGCCTATGCCGAATTGACGATCAACGATCAATCCGCAAACAAGACGGTTTTTGCGGGTTGGATGCTGGCATCCTCTCCGGCAGTTTCGGCGCTCGATGATGCGCGCTACGATGTCTGGGTGATTTCCTGCACCAGCTCCTGATCGGCGGCGAGGGTGACGGCGCTTAACGGCGCGGGATCGAGAGCGACAGCCCCGACCAACATCCGCCGATAGATCTGGCGCGGGATCTCGCGCCCGCCCATACTCGCGAGATGCGGCGTCAGATATTGCGTATCGAAAAGGCGGTAACCGCCTTTGCGCAGCAGCCAATCCATCCACAAAAGCGCCATGCGCGAGCCGCTCGTACGCGTCGAAAACATGCTCTCGCCGAAGTAAGCGCCGCCGAGCGTCACGCCAAAGATCCCGCCCGCGCGTTTTCCATCATGAAAAACTTCGAGCGCATGGGCATGGCCGCTCTCGTAAAGTTCGTGGTAGAGCCGCTTCAGCGGTGCGTTGATCCAGGTCTCGTCGCGGGCAGCGCAGCCTTCAACGATGGAATCGAAATCGTCAGCATGGCGGGCCGACCAGCCCCCCCGCCGCAAATCGCGCAACAACGTGCGCGAAGCATGCAGATTGCCCAAAGGAAGAATGCCGCGCGGATCGGGGTTGAACCAGTAAAGCTCGTCCTCGCCAGCAGCGGCGGCCATCGGGAAAAGACCGCGCGCATAGGCGGAAAGAAGCTCTGAAGCCGTCAACATGTCGAAACCAAGCTACCGGCGAAAACGTGGCCAACCGCCTGCGTCAAGATCCGCCGCCGTCAAGAAAAGAGCCCGTCGGGTCAATCCGGCGGGCTCGTCCGTTTTCAGTTGCCGGCCTGCTGGCGCGCCAACCATTGCTCGAGCCAATGGATCGAGTAATTGCCGGTCTGGATATCCGGCTCCTGCATCAGCGCGGTAAAGAGCGGCGTCGTCGTGTCCACGCCGTCGATGATCAGCTCGCCCAAGGCGCGCGACAGACGGGCAAGCGCCTCTTCGCGGTCGCGGCCATGTACGATCAGTTTCCCGATCAGGCTGTCGTAATAGGGCGGGATCTTGTAGCCGTCGTAGATCGCGGAATCGACCCGCACACCCAGACCGCCCGGCGCGTGATACTGCGAGATCCGGCCCGGGGAGGGCGAGAAGTTCGGCAGTTTTTCCGCATTGAGGCGCACTTCGATCGCATGGCCGCGAATCTTCAGGTCTTCTTGTTTGAATTCCATCGGATAATCGGCCGCGACGAGGATTTGCTGGCGGACCAGATCAACGTCGAAGATCGCCTCGGTCACCGGATGCTCCACCTGAAGGCGGGTGTTCATCTCGATGAAGTAAAACTCGCCATGCTCGAACAGGAATTCGATCGTACCGGCGCCGGCATATTGGATCTTCGCGCAGGCATCGGCGCAGATCTTGCCGATACGCGCGCGCTGTTCGGGCGTGATCACCGGTCCCGGCGCTTCCTCGAGCACCTTCTGGTGGCGGCGCTGCAACGAGCAATCGCGCTCGCCCAGATGGACCGCACGACCCTTGCCGTCGCCGAAGACCTGGATCTCGATATGGCGCGGGGTCTGGAGGTATTTCTCGATATAGACGTCGGGATTGCCGAAAGCGGCCTTGGCTTCGGAGCGCGCGGTGCGGAACGCAACCTCGAGCCCGTCGGCATTCTCGGCGACTTTCATGCCGCGGCCACCGCCACCGGCAGTTGCCTTGATGATCACCGGATAGCCGATCTCATCGGCAACCTTGAGCGCATCCTCGACGCTGTCCACACCGCCGGTCGAGCCGGGAACGCAAGGAACGCCCAGCTCGCGCATGGTTTCCTTGGCGGTGATCTTGTCGCCCATGATGCGGATATGCTCGGCGCGAGGGCCGATGAAGGTGATGCCGTGATCTTCCAGCATCTGCGCGAAATGCGCGTTTTCCGACAGGAAGCCGTAGCCCGGATGGACGGCTTGAGCGCCGGTGATTTCGCAGGCCGCGATGATTTCGGGCATCGACAGATAGCTGTCGGCCGAAGGTGGCGGGCCGATGCAGACCGATTCGTCGGCCATACGGACGTGCATGGCATCGGTATCGGCGGTCGAGTGGACCGCGACCGAAGCAATGCCCATTTCCCGACAGGCGCGGATCACGCGGAGCGCAATCTCGCCGCGGTTGGCAATGAGAATCTTATCGAACATCAGCCCCTCACTCGACAACCACGAGGGGGGTTCCGTATTCAACCGGCGTGCCGTCATCGACCAGAATGCGGCGAACCGTACCGCTGCGGGGCGCGGGAATGTGGTTCATGGTTTTCATCGCTTCGATGATCAGAAGCGTATCGCCTTCCTTGACCGGCTGACCGATCGTGATGAAGGCGGTCGCACCCGGCTCGGGGGCGAGATAGACGGTACCGACCATCGGCGAGGTCACGGCGCCCGGCAGGCTGGCCGGATCGGCATTCGCCGGAGCGGCGGCAGCGGCGGCAGCGGCGGGCACGGCAGCCGGAGCAGCTGCGGCAGCAAGCGGCGCGGCAACCGCGGATTGCACCACGACCTGCTGTTTGGATTGCTTGGACAGGCTGACCGTCAGACGATCATTCTCGCCGTATTCCCGCTTTACGGACAGCTCGCTCAGCTCGCTGCGGTTCAACAACTCCGCCAGCGACTGGATGAATGCGACATCACCTTCATGCGGGCGAGCGTGCACTTCATTCTGTTCGTGATCTTTGCTCATGCGGTCCTCTGCCAATTTCGTTCAAGCCGCGTTCTATATGCGCGGCGGGTCACGGTCTTATAGACTGTCATCGCCCACAAGGAAAAGGGATTTACCTTAGTTCCTGCGTTTCCAGCGGCGATGGATCCAGAGCCATTGCTCCATATGAAGCCGGATCAGCGCTTCGAGATCATCATTGAGATATTGCATCATTTCAGCGGGCTCGCCATGCGGAACCGGCTCGCCGACAAGGACGGCAAAGCTGACCCCGTCCGGCTGGCGGATCCCCGAGACAGGCACGACCAGCGCATCATAGCGCAAGGCGAGCTCGGCGGGCGTCAGAACGGTTTTCGTGGGCAGGCCGAAAAACTCGAGCTCGGCGCCTTTGCCGTCATATTGGTCGAACCCCAAAGCCAGCCAGCCGCCGCCTTTCAAAAAGCGCAGCATCGCCGCAAGTCCCGAGCGGCCGCGCGGGAAAAGCGGCTCCGCAATCGCCTTCATCGCGGGGATGTAATGCTCGTTGAACGCCTCGTTGTTCATCGGGCGGTAAAGCGCGCCGATCGGCCAGCCGCGGGCATGAAGCGCCGCGCGGAAGGCGTCGTAATTTCCGAAATGGGCGCAGGCGATAATGACCGGACGGCCCGAAATCGCGGCCTCCTCCAGCGCGGGCAGGCCCGGGCCGTAAAGCGGATCCGAGGCCTGAATGCGGTCGGTGAATTCTTTGCCCGAATAAATCTCGGCGATCGAGCGGCCGGCATTATTGGGCACGGCGCGCATCAAATGGCGGACTTCTTCAGGTGAAAGATCGGGGCGGGCCAGCGCCAGATTGCTGCGGATGCGCTTTCGCCATCCCGCCAAGGGCCCGAGAATATGCGAGAAAACCCAGCCCACGGTCGCAATCCGGCGCTCGTAGGGCAGCCAGCCCGCAAATTTCATCAAGCCCAGAAAGGCCGCATTGCCGATGCGGTCGGCGAGCGGCGGCTTTTCGTCGATATCGTCGGAATCGTTGGTCATGTCGCCTTTTTCATGGCCTGAGCTTCTCGTGTCCAGACATAGATACCGGCAGAGACCACGACAATAGCTCCGGTGATGGTCCAGAGATCAGGGATGCTGCCCCAAAAGAGCCAACCCCAAAAGCCGGCCCAAATCAAACCAGTATAGCCGAAAGGTGCGACCGCGGCGGCCTCGGCCAAAGTGAAAGCGCGAATCAGGAGGGCCTGCGCCACGGTTCCGAAAACCCCGATCAGCAAAAAGGCCCAGAGATCACCCGTCGCGACGGGCTGCCAGAAGAAGGGCAGCAGAATGCTGGTCGTGACGACGCCGAAGGTCGTCGTCCACAGAACCGAGGTTGCGACCGAATCCACCCGCGCAAGCCGCGTCAGGATCGCCCCGCCCGCATAGCTGAAAGCCCCCAGAAGCGGCAGGATCGCGGCAGGATGAAAGACTCCGGCACCCGGGCGGATGATGATCAGCGCCCCGATCAGGGCGACGACAATGCCGATGATGCGGCGCGGGCCGATTTTTTCACCAAGAAAAACCGCGGCGGCCAACGTGATGAGGACGGGGTTGCAATCCATGATCGCGGTCGCCTCGGCCAGACCGATGTAAGCGAGCGCGGTAAAGAAAAAGCCGACCGATCCCATTTGCGACAGTGCGCGCAACAGCTGGATCTTGGGCACCTGCGAGCGGAAGGAGCGCCCGAGGTCCGGCCCCAGAACCGCGGCGACGATCACGAAATTGGTGAAATAGCGGGCCCAGATGATCTGGACGGGGTGGTAGCGGCCGGCAAGGAACTTCGCCGTCGCATCCATCAGCGTAAAGGTGAAAATAGCGACCAGCAGCAAGATGATGCCCTGTGTCTGCGCGGAATGGCCGCTGACATTTTGCGGTTCCCGACCCAGCCCCAGAAGGGATCTCACTTGCCCGAGCAGGGACATTTCGCCGTCCTTCGTCGCCGTTTCCACAAGAGACGCCGGACCCTGAAAACCAAGGGTCCGGCGTGTTTTCAACATGACTTCAATGTACTACGCGAAGGACTTCGCGTAATGTCGAGCAATCAGAGCAGGTCTTTTGCCTTGGCGACAACATCCTCGGCGGTGATGCCGAACTCTTTGTAGAGCACCGGTGCCGGAGCGGATGCGCCAAAGCCGGTCATGCCGACAAAGGCCGATTTCGCCTCGTTGCCGCGCTCGCCGAGCAGGAGCCAGTCCCACGACATGCGCACGGCGGCTTCGATGGCGATACGGACGGTGCCTGCCGGCAGAACCTCGGCGCGGTACTCGACCGGCTGGTCGCGGAAGAGCTCCATCGAGGGAACCGAGACGACACGCGTGGGCACGCCCTGCGCTTCGAGCGCGTCACGCGCCGCAACCGCGATTTCCACCTCGGAGCCGGTCGCCATCAGGATGACCTTGGCTTCCGCGCTGGCTTCGCGCAGCACATAGGCGCCGCGTGCGGTCAGGTTTTCTTCCGTATGGGTCACGCGCAGCGTCGGCAGGTTCTGACGCGAGAGCGCCAGCACCGAAGGGGTGCTTTCGGTATTGAGCGCCAGCTCCCATGCCTCGGCGGTCTCGATCACGTCACAGGGGCGGAAAACCCAAGTGTTGGGCGTCGAGCGCAGCATGGCAAGATGTTCAACCGGCTGGTGGGTCGGACCATCTTCGCCAAGGCCGATGCTGTCATGGGTCATGACATAGACAACCGGAACGCCCATCAGTGCCGACAGACGCATCGCACCGCGCGCGTAATCGGTGAAGCTCATGAAGGTGCCGCCGTAGGGACGGAAACCGCCATGCAGGTAGATGCCGTTCATCGCCGCAGCCATACCGTGTTCGCGGATGCCGTAGTTGACGTAGCGGCCCTTGCGGTCGCTGGCGGTGAAGTTGGCCATCACCTTGGTTTTGGTGTTGTTCGAGCCGGTCAGGTCGGCCGAACCGCCCATGGTTTCGGGCAGCTCTTCGTTGACGATCTCGAGAACCATTTCGCTGGCCTTGCGGGTCGCGACTTTCGGCTTTGCCTCGCTCGACTGCGCTTTCAGTGCGGCCAGAGCGGGGGCGAGCTTCTCGCTGATCTCGCCCGAGACGCGGCGCGCGAATTCCTCGCGGGCAGGGCCGTTCATCGCATCGACGCGGGCGTTCCATGCGGCACGCGCTGCCGATCCCTGCGCACCGATCGCATTCCATTCCGCGCGCAGATCGTCGGGAATGACGAAGGGGCCGTATTCCCAGCCGTAAGCGGCGCGGGCAGCAGCGATTTCTTCGGCACCGAGCGGCGCGCCATGGGCACCCGAGGTGTCTTGTTTCTTCGGAGCGCCGAAGCCGATGATGGTTTTGCAATCAACCAGAACCGGACGGTCGTCCTTGCCCGAAGCCGCATCGGTCAGGGCACGGTCGATATCGGCGGCATCATGGCCGTCGCAGGACAGAACGCGCCAACCCGAAGCCTCGAAGCGCTTGTGCTGGTCGGTCGCATCCGACAGCGAGACGCGGCCGTCGATGGTGATGTCGTTGTTGTCCCACAGAACGATCAGGTTCTTGAGCTTGAGGTTGCCGGCAAGGCCGATCGCCTCCTGGCTGATGCCCTCCATGAGGCAGCCGTCGCCGGCAATGACCCAGGTCTTGTGCTGGCAAAGCTCTTCACCGAACTGGGCGCGCATCGCCTCTTCGGCAATGGCCATGCCGACCGAGGTGGCAATGCCCTGGCCGAGCGGGCCGGTCGTGGTCTCGACTCCCTCGACATGGCCGTATTCGGGGTGGCCTGCGGTGATCGCGCCCCATTGGCGGAAGTTCTTGATCTGCTCGAGGCTCATCTGCTCGTAGCCGGTCAGATGCAGCAGTGCATAGATCAGCATCGAGCCGTGGCCGGCCGACAGCACGAAGCGGTCGCGGTCGAACCAGTTGGGCGCGGATGCGTCGAATTTCAGGTGGTTGCGAAACAGAACCGTCGCGACATCGGCCATGCCCATCGGCATACCGGGATGCCCCGAGTTCGCTGCTTCGACAGCATCCATTGCGAGGACGCGAATGGCGGTTGCGAGGCGCCAATGCTGCGGGTCAGCCAGACGGCGTTGGGCGATGTCCATGACGATATTTCCATGAAAGTTGTGGCGGCGCCTCCCTGATAGGCAGGGCGGGGTCCGGTTGCAACCCAAGCTTGCCGAAACCGCAACAAACTTGGGCCGGATTGCCGGATTTCCCGCATCTAGCCGCAACGTCGGGGCCGGCATTGCGGCGCGACTTCCGCGCGGCAAGGCGCGGCAGGGGGATCGAATGCGGGTGACGAAAGGCGTTCGGAAAATAACTTTATGCAAAAATGCAAAACTGATTGCTTAAAATTATTGGGAATGGGATTGGATATGTCAGACAATTGTCTCATGGAGTGAGGGGACCATGACTAAAGGGAGTGAGACGACCGTTCATCCGGTCGATGAAATTCTGCCGCCGTTGAAAATGACGACGCTCGGCCTGCAGCACGTTCTTGTGATGTACGCCGGCGCCGTGGCGGTGCCGCTGATCGTCGGAAGGGCGCTGAAACTATCGCCCGAAGACGTGGCGTTTCTGATCTCGGCGGACCTGTTCGTCTGCGGGATCGCGACGATCATCCAGTCTTTCGGCATGACGCGCTACTTCGGCATCAAACTGCCGGTAATGATGGGCGTGACATTCGCCTCGGTCGGCCCGATGGTCGCCATGGCCAATGCCAATCCCGGCCCCGAGGGGGCGAGGATCATCTTCGGCGCGATTATCGGGGCAGGGATCATCTCGATGCTGATTGCGCCTTTCATCAGCCGGATGCTCAAATTCTTCCCGCCGCTGGTGACGGGGGTGATCATTCTGGTGATCGGCGTCACGCTGATGCGGGTGGGCGTGAACTGGATCTTCGGTACGCCCGTCGGCCCGACTGCACCCAAGACCGTCGACCCGCTGGCCACCGCATGGCTCAGCCATATCAACGATTTGGCGTCGCAGGGTACGGTTCCGGCCGCACCGGCAGGGCTCAAGGTCGCGCCGAGCATCGACAACCCGGCCTATGCCAAGCCGCTCAACGTCATGATCGCCGCCGTGGTTCTGGTCGCGATTTTGCTGATCGCGCGTTTTGGCAAAGGCTTTGTCGCCAATATCGCCGTGCTTCTTGGCATGTTGATCGGTGCGCTTCTGACCATCGTTCTGGGTCAGATGACCTTTGAACATGTCGCTGATGCGGCATGGTTCGACGTGATCAAGCCGCTCCACTTCGGCATGCCGATCTTCGAGCCGGTGACCATCATCACCATGGTGCTCGTCATGATCGTGGTCATGATCGAATCGACGGGGATGTTCCTTGCTCTGTGCGACATGACCGGCAAGCGCCTCACGCCCGAGATGCTCTCGGCGGGTCTGCGCACCGATGGTCTGGGCACCGTGATCGGCGGCCTGTTCAACACCTTCCCCTATACCTCGTTCAGCCAGAACGTCGGTCTGGTCGGTGTGACGGGCGTGCGCTCGCGCTATATTTGCGTCATGGGCGGCGTCATCCTGATCATCTTCGGCCTGATCCCCAAGATGGGCGCGGCAGTCGAATCCCTGCCGACCGCAGTTCTGGGCGGCGCGGGTCTGGTCATGTTCGGCATGGTTGCCGCAACCGGCATCCGCATCCTGTCGACGGTGGATTTCGCGGGCAACCGCAACAACCTCTTCGTCGTCGCGGTCTCGCTCGGCTTCGGGATGATCCCGCTGGTCGCGCCGGACTTCAAACAATGGATGCCGCATGCGATCCACCCGCTGATCGAATCGGGCATTCTGCTCGCAACGATCGCGGCCGTCGCGCTGAACGCTTTCTTCAACGGTACCGGCGGCTCGCTCGAGGACGCCAAACACGCCGCGAGCCTCGCGGATCACTAAACGCCTTTCCGGCGCCTCCGTTAACGCGGGGGCGCCGGGATCGGTTTGATGCGGAGCCGCGTGATGCGGTTCTCGCGTCGGCCGAGAACCTCGAAGCGGAAGCCCTCGAAGGAAAAGACCTGTCCCGGCATCGGGATCGACTGCGCCATATGGATGACCAGACCCGCAACGGTATTGGCCTCCTCGTCGGGCAGATGCCAGTCGAGCGCGCGATTGAGATCGCGGATCGTCATCGCACCATCAACCAGATATTCGCCCGAGATATTGGGCCGCAGGGTCGGGTTCTGCTCGACATCATATTCATCGGCGATCTCGCCGACGATTTCCTCGATGATATCCTCGAGCGTCAAAAGCCCGCGCAGACTGCCGTATTCGTCGACAACCAGCGCGAAATGCCGCCGCCGCTTGAGAAATTCGCGCAATTGCTCGTCGAGCGTGCCGGTCTCGGGGATGAAGTAGGGCAGCTTCGCCACCGCCATCACATCGACATCGGCCAGCGTGCCGCCGTTGTGGACCCGCCGGTTCACCGCCCGCAGCAGATCCTTGACATGAAGGACGCCGACAATGTTTTCGCGCTCGCCGCGGTAAAGCGGCAGGCGGCTATGCGCGCTGGCAAGCACCAGATCAAGGATCTCGTTCGCGGGAAGATCGGCATCGACCATCTCGATTTTGGAGCGGTGGAGCATGATTTCCTCGACCCAGCGATCCCCCAGATCGAGCGCGCCCATCAGGCGGTCGCGGTCCTCTTTCTCGAGCGTTCCGGCAGAGCGCCCGAGCGCGAGCGCGCCCGCGATCTCGTCTTGCGCCGAATAGCTCGCATCCGTGGCGGCCGCGCTGGTGCCGCGCAGGGAAAAGGCCCTGTCGAGCAGGCCGCGCGCAAGGGAAACGGCAGGACCGAAAGTACGGTAGAGCGGCCCCACCGCAGGTGCCAGACGTCGCGCCACGGCCTCTGGCGCGTGCCGTGCCAGCCCGCGCGGCACCAGCTCGACCAGCGCGAGGATGACCAGCGTCATCACCAGCGCCGAAATCACCGGACCCGCGCGGCCGTAGCGCTCGACGAAAAGCGCGGTTGCGAAAATCACGGCCAGAATTTTGACCAGACCGCCAAGGATCAGCAGGACCGCACCCAGCGGATCACGCTCTTCGGCGAGGCTGAGGGCGAGGGAGGCATTCGGCTCGGCGCGATCGGACAAGGCCTTGAGTCCGGCCTTGCTGCACAGGTGAAAGGCGGTTTCGGCAGCGGCGAGAAATGCCGAGACCAACAAAAGCGCGGCAATGACCGCAAGCTCGAACCAGATCGCCGGTCCCGCGCCGGTCACGGCCCCCAAAGCCGCATCGCTGCCACTCATCACGCGTCCTCTTCGCCGTCCTTTTTGTCGTTCTCATCTGCATCATTCCCGCCATCTGCGCCCTTTCGGGCCAGAGGATGGTGGTTGAGCACCAGATCGCGCATCCGCGCATCGAGAACATGGGTGTAGATTTCCGTTGTGCCGAGATCGGCATGGCCCAGAAGGGTCTGGATCGCGCGCAGATCGGCCCCGCCTTCGAGCAGATGGGTGGCGAAAGCGTGGCGGATGACATGGGGCGACACCCGATCGGGCGCAATCCCCGCCGCGGCCGCAATCTGGCCGGTCAGCCCGTGGAAAGCCTGACGGGTCATATGGCCTTCGGCGCTCGCCGCGGGAAAAAGCCAGCGTGCGCCGCGTCCCTCGACCAGTTTGCCGAAGCTGCTGTCGCCTCCCGCATTGTCTCGCTGCTCCAGCCATGCCGTCAAAGCGCGGCGGGCAGGCGGGCTGAGCGGCACCATCCGCTCCTTGCCGCCCTTGCCGCGGATCAGCAAAAGCTCGGGATTGCCGCGACAGGATGCGACCGGCAGTTCGACCAGTTCGCTGACCCGCATGCCGGTGGCATAGAGCATCTCGAACAGCGCCAGATTGCGCGCGCGCTCCACCGGATTGCGACCGACCTGCGGCAGGGCCGCGAACATTGCGTTGATCTCGTCGCGCGAAAGGGTACGCGGCAGACGTTGCGCGCGGCCCGGACCGCTGATGCGCACCGCCGGATCATCCTCGCGCCAGCCTTCGGATTGGGCGAAGCGGGTAATTTGGCGGATCGCCGACAGCCTGCGGGCCCGCGTCGCCCGCGACAGGCCCTGTGCGTCGCAAAACCCGAGGTAATCTTCGATATCGTCGCGCGAGACGATCTGCAGCGACAGCCCGTGCCCCGCCATCCAATCCGCGAAATCGCGCAGATCGCGCCCATAGGCGAGCAGGGTGTTGCGCGCCGAACCCGCCTCGGCGGCTTGCGCATCGAGAAAAGCCGAGATGCGGCGGAAATCCTGCGCGGGACCCGATGCGGCCTGCGCGCCCGCCTTGCCTGCCTCGCTCACTCCTGATCCGCCATCCGCGCGCCGAGGATCAGCTCGACCGCCGCCTGACGGGCGATGTCGTCCTGTCCGAGCGCACGCAGAACCCGCAGGCCCTGCGCCGCGCGGATGTAATCACCTTCGGTACCGGCATCGACCGCCGCGACCGCATCGAGCAAAGCCTCGCCCTGACGATTGGCGGCGATGAGCTGGCTTGCCTGTTCGGGCAGTCCTTCGCCAGCCTTGCCGGTGAAAGCACCCGCCAGAAGGGCCGTCGTCTCGCGGCTTTCGACCGGAGGCGGCCCCACGGCTTTGCCGGTCGCGAATGCGATCAGCCATTGGTCGCCGGCCGAGGCACCCACAGGAGCTGTCTCGATCGTCTGGGCCTGATCGGCGGCCAAAGCGAGCCACATCGCGATCATGCCCGCTCGGCCCGAAGGCGCGAGCGCGGCGGTTTCTGCCCCGACCATATCGGCCAAGGCATAGAAAAGCCCGCCCTGACGCATCGCGTCGAACGCTTGCGGCAGGCTGCCTTCGACCGCATCGCGGTCGCGCGTGGCCAAAGCCTCCTCGAGGGTCTGGAAGGCGCTGACGCGGTCCCAAACCCCGCCCGATGCGGCGGGTTCCTGCAAAAGATAGATCTCGCGCAGCTGCGAGGCGGGGATGGCGCCGGCGCGCGCCAGACGCTCGGCCGCGTCGATCTGAGCCTTCCAGCCGCCATTGTCGTCGAGATCGAACAAGGCGAAAGCCAGCGGCAGATTGGCGGAGGGCAGGGGCTGGCCGATCGCCTCGTGCAGCCGGTAGATCAGCGGGGTCACCGTTGCGGGCGGGGTCAGGACCTCGGCGCTGTCGATATAGCCGTCGTCAAGGAAATGCGACAAAAGCCGCGCGGTATCGGGGTCGATCCGGCCAAGCGTCTCCGCGCCGTAATGGACGAGCGAGGCCGCAGCCCAATCGCCGCCAAGCGCCAGACAGAAGATCCGCGCCGAAAAGCTGGGCGCGATCCCCGGTGTGAGGTCCATCGTCTTGCAGGCCTGCGCCTCGTTGCCCGACAATAGCGCAATGTCGAAAAGGCGGCGGAAGCGTTCGGGATCGCCCGGACCGGCGCGCAGCAAAAGGTCCTGCGCCGCGCGGGTTGCCCCCATATCGAGAAGCTTGTCGACACGGGCCAGAAACAGCGCGCCCTCGCTTGCGGGATCGGGCGCCTTGGGCGGATCGAGCTGTGCGGCCAGCACCCGCCGCAGCAGGCGCCGCAAAGCGGGCAGATGCGGGCTCTGGCGCGCAACCTGTGCCGCTAGTGCCCGCGATTCCCCGTCGCCCCACAATCCGGCCGGAAGCCCTGCCGAGCGCGGCGAGACCGTGCCCATCGTATCGGGATTGTTTTCTCCCAGACGCGTCACCCCGACCGGCTCGACCGAGCCGGTGCGGGCGAGATCCTTGCTCTTGCCTTTGACTTTGGGGCGTGCATCGCCCGGACGCCATGCCGAGCGGTTGTCGGGCTCCTGCACGCTGCCCGACAGCCAATCGCTTGCCGAAAGCGGCTCGCGCGCGGCCGCCTCCTGTGTCAGGGCGGCAAATCCTGCCGCCAGTAGCCAGATCTTGGGATCAGTCCAGGTCATTGGCTTGCGTTTGGCCCTCTGCGCCCGTTTCGACAGGCGCCTGCTCTGCCTGCGGGGCTTCGGCTTCGCCGGTCGCGGCCTCGCCCTCGACAGGTGCGGCCGGTGCCGCCTGACCCGCGCCGAGGTCCAGCTCGACCGGCACCCGCATTTCGGTCGGCGCGGCTTCCATATCGCCCAGATAGGCATATCCTGCGAGCCCGCCAATCGCGAGAACCAGCAAAACAACGATCAGTCCAACAAGCCGCATTCCAAATCCTTCGGTCTCAGTCTTATATTTCATTCCGGCCGTGGCCACTCGCTCTGGAATATATATGGCATTGCGTTAAAGAACACGCCATTCAGTCAAACCATTCATCGAAAAGCCCAAAGGACCGCAAATGCGCCGCAATATCGTGCTGATCGGAATGATGGGGGCCGGAAAAACCGCCATCGGCACGGATTTATCCCGAAAACTGCACCTGCCTTTCGTCGATACCGATGCAGAGATCGAACGTGCGGCAACCATGTCGATCACCGAAATATTCGCCCGCGACGGCGAAGCCTTTTTCCGTGCCCGCGAATCGGAGGTGCTGACGCGCGTCCTCTCGGGGCCGCCCTGCATCGTCTCGACCGGCGGCGGGGCATGGATCCAGCCGCATAACCGCAACGCCATCCGCGAGCGCGGGATCTCGGTCTGGCTCACCGCCGATCTCGAGACGCTCTGGCACCGCGTCAAGCTGCGCCCGACGCGGCCGCTTTTGCAGACCGCCGATCCGCACGGTACACTCGCGAAACTTCTGGCCGAGCGAACCCCGATCTATGCCGAGGCCGATATCACTGTTTTCGCGCAGCGCAACGACACGATCGACGAGACCTCGAACCGCGTGATCGAGGCGATCCGCGCCAAATACCCCGAAGCTCTGGAGAAGAAATGACTGTAGACAAGGTTCACGTCGATCTCGGCAGCCGCTCTTACGATGTCGAAATCGGGCAGGGGCTGATCCACGAGGCGGGCACGCGCATTGCCGCGATCTTCGGAGCCCGCCGCGCGGCGATCGTGACCGATGCCACGGTCGCGCCGCTCCATCTGGAAAGCCTTCAGGCCGCGCTTGAGCAGGCAGGGATCACGGCCGAAGCGCTGGTTCTGCCCGCTGGCGAGGCGACCAAGAACTGGGCCGATCTGGGGCGTACCGTCGAATGGCTCTTGGGCCAGAAGATCGAGCGCAAGGATATCGTCATCGCATTCGGCGGCGGCGTGATCGGGGATCTGGTGGGCTTTGCCTCGGCGATCTTGCGGCGCGGCGTGCGCTTCGTGCAGATCCCGACGACGCTTCTGTCGCAGGTCGACAGCTCGGTCGGCGGCAAGACCGGCATCAACAGCCCGCAGGGCAAGAACCTGATCGGGGCCTTTCATCAGCCGACGCTGGTTCTCGCAGATATCGACGTGCTCGACACGCTGACGCCGCGCGATTTTCTGTCGGGCTATGGCGAGGTCGCCAAATACGGGCTTCTGGGCGATGAATCCTTCTTCCGCTGGCTCGAAAAGAACGGCCCCGCTCTGGCCCGCGATCCCGCTTTGCGCGCCGAGGCCGTGCGCCATTCGGTCGCCATGAAGGCGGGGATCGTCCAGCGCGACGAGACCGAACAGGGCGAGCGCGCGCTGTTGAACCTCGGCCATACTTTCGGCCATGCGTTGGAATCCGCGACCGGTTACTCCGACCGGCTGCTTCATGGCGAGGGCGTGGCGATCGGCTGTACGCTGGCCTTCGATCTCTCGGCGCGGATGGGGCTTTGCGCGCAGGAGGCCCCGTCAAGGGTCGCGGCACATTTCGCGGCCATGGGCATGCCCTCGCGCATTTCCGATATCCCCGGCGATCTGGCCGATGACGAGGCGCTGATCGCGCTGATGGGGCAGGACAAGAAGGTGCAGGACGGCAAGCTGCGCTTTATCCTCGCGCGCGGGATCGGCGAGGCTTTCGTCACCGACGAGGTCGATTTCGACCAACTGCGGGCGGTGTTACGCGAATCGCGCGGCTAGGCTCGGCCAACGGGACAGAAAAAAGGCGGGCCGGAGCCCGCCTTTTTTGTACTCGCACCAAAGTCAGCGCTTGTCGGCCTGTTCCTCGGGCGAAGGATCGCGCGAGGCATTGCTGATCACCAGACCGCGGCTGCGGTCGCGACGCAACGCGGCGCGGCCCAAAAGCATCATCGTCACCGGCGTGGTGATCAGGATGAAAATCCCGATGATGATCTCGTGCAGGATCAGCCGCCCGTCGAGCAGCGAGAACATCAGCATCGAGCCGATGATGATCGCCAAGGTCCCGCAACTCGCCCCGAGGGTCGGCGCATGGAGGCGCTCGTAGAAGCTGCGGAAGCGGATCAGCCCGATATTGCCCATCAGCGCAAGGCTCGCGCCGATGATGAGCAGGATCGCGATGATGACGGCCGCCCAGGGCGGGATGGTTTCAAGATGGTTGTTCATTCGATCACCTCGCCGCGCATGAGGAATTTCGCCAGCGTCACGGTTGCGACAAAGCCCAGAATGGCGATGACCGCGGCGGCCTCGAAGAAAAAGACGTTGCCGTTATCCATGCCGATCACGAGGAAAAGCAGCATCGCATCGACATAAAGCGTATCCATCGCCAGCACGCGGTCTTGCGCGCGCGGGCCCTTGAGCATGCGCCAGCTCGCCAGCGCGAAGGCCACGATCAGGCAAAGCTGGGCATAGGTGAGGGCGAAATGCAGAAATGCGGCGGCGCTCATTCGAAAATCTCCATCAGCAGGCCCTCGTAGCGGTCGCGGATGATGCTTTGCCAATCCTCGCCCTCGCGCAGGTCGAGGATATGCATCAAAAGCTGTCCCGCCTCGGGGTCGTATTCCACCCAAGCCGTGCCGGGGGTCGAGGTGATGATGACCGACAAAAGCGCGAGGCCGTTGCGGTCGCGCAGGCGCAGATCGATCAGGATGAAGCCCGGATGGCGCTCGGGGTCGTTCGGCCCGCGCGTGATCAGCTTGGCGACGGCATAGTTGGATTTCATGATGTCGATGAAGACACGGAAACCCAGCGTGAACAGCGCTTTCCAGCTGTGGATCTCGACGCGCTTCGGACGCAGCCGGCTGACCACCCAGCCCGCGAGCACCGAAATCGCCGCCCCGAGCAGGAAGTTCCCGAGCGAGAAGCTGGTGAGGATCATCCACATCACGACCAGCGCCGCGCTGAGGATCGGATGGGGGATCGAACGCGCGATCATTGGCCGCCTCCCATGCTGTCGGCCACGACCGGAGCCGAGAGAACCGCATTGCGGTAGACGGCAGGCGTACTCAGATCCTGCGCGGTGGCATCGGTGTAATGCAGCAAGGGTCCGGATTTCACGGTCTGGAAAACGATCATGGCAAGGATCAGGAGCACCGGCCCGATTTCAAGCGCCAGCACGCGGGTCGGCGGGTTCTCGGAGACCCAGAAACGCCGGATCCCCAGACGCACCAATGCGATCATCACCGCAAAGCCCGAGACGATCAGCAGCGCGGCATAGACCCACAGGATGACGGGGATCATGCCGTTGATGCCGGCATTGTCGTGGAAGGCGCCGCTCATCATCGCGACCTTGCCGACAAAGCCCGGGAAGGGAGGCAGGCCCGCGAGCATGGCCGAGATCAGCACGAAGCTGACGCCGAGCGCGGTCCAGGGCGCGGTGCGGGTGGTGGCGGGAGCCTCCTCATCCTCGACCGTGCCCATCATCGGGGCCCAACGCTCGAGCACGGGGTCCGAGATCTGGGCATCGTCTTCCTCGACGCGCCCCTCGATCCCGCGGCTGATCGGTTCGGAGAGCAGGAAATAGGCCCCGATCGCTATGGTCGAGCCGATCATATAGTAGAGCGCGCCCGAGAGGATCTGCGCGCCGCCGCCCAAAAGTGAAATGCCCACCGCCGTCAGCACCGTTCCCGAGGAGATCAGCGCGATATAGCCGCCCTTGATGCTCACGCCCTGCGAGCCGAGCACCCCGATCATACCGTAGGCCATCGTGGCCATGCCGCCGACGATCAGGACCGGACCGCCGAAACCGGCCGAGCTTCCGGCGTCATGGCCGAAGGTCAGCGTGACCAAACGCAAGATCACATAGAGCCCGACCTTGGTCATGATCGCGAAAACCGCAGCGGCAGGCGGCGAGGCTGCCGTATAGGTCGGCGGCAACCAGAAGCACAAAGGCCAGACCGCCGCCTTGGTCAGGAAAGCCATGCCCAAAAGCGCGGCCGCCGCATGGAACAAGAGCCGCTGCGGCTCGTCGAGCAGCGGCACCACGCGCGAAATATCGGCCATATTGAGCGTGCCCGTCGTGCCGTAGACCAATGCCGCGCCAAGCAGGAACAAGAGCGATGCCGCAAGGTTGATCGCGATGTAATGGAGGCCCTGCTTGATCCGCTCGACCCCCGAGCCGTGCAGCATGAGCCCGTAAGAGGCCGCGAGCATGACCTCGAAGAAAACGAAGAGGTTGAAGAGGTCTCCGGTCAGGAAGGCACCGTTCACCCCGGCCAGCAAAAGCTGGAACATCGTGTGGAAATGCTGGCCTTTGCCCTGCCAGCCCGCAGCGGCATAGATCAGCGAAGGCAGCGCGATCAGCGTGGTCAGCATCACCATCATTGCCGAAAGCCGGTCGACAACCAGAACGATGCCGATCGGCACCGGCCAATCGCCCAGAAGATAGGTCGCGACGATGGTCTGGTTGGTCGCGTCGCCCTTGACCCGCGCGATCAGCTCGAGCGAGATCAGAAACAACGCCCCGATCGCGGCAAAGCCGATCCCGAGTTTGGTTTTGCGCTGGCGGTCGTCGTAAAACAGCATCAAGGCGCCCGCGACCAGCGGGATCAGGATCGGCGCGACCAGAAGATGCGCGGGAACATAAATGTCGTCTGGTGTCATTGGTCGCGCTCTTTTCCGTCAACATGGTCGGTCCCCGTCGCACCGCGTGCGGCGATCATGACGACCAGAAACAGGGCAGTGGTGGCAAAGCTGATGACGATGGCGGTCAGAACCAAAGCCTGCGGCAAGGGGTCGGCATAGGTCGTGGGATCGACGAAACCGCCCTTGGGCATGATCGGCGCCGCGCCGACATAAAGCCGGCCCATCGCGAAGATGAAGAGGTTGACGCCATAGGCCAGCAGGCACAGCCCGATGATCAGTTGGAAGGTCCGCGGCCGCAGGATCAGCCAGACGCCCGAACCGACGAGAACGCCAATGGCAATCGCAAGGATGAATTCCATCAGGCGGTCTCCTCTTCGAGCTTCGCGAGCTCATCGGTATCGGCGGATTCGCGTTTGCGCGGCCCGATCCGCATCGATTGGTGGGCGATGGCGATCAACATCAGAACGATCGCTCCGACAACCAGCGAGAAGACCCCGAAATCGAACATCATCGCCGTCGAGAAGGGCACTTTGCCGATCAGGGGCAGATCGACATATTGCGCATGTGCCGAAAGGAACGGATAGCCGAAGATCCATGCGCCCGCGCCCGTCGCGCTGGCTGCGGCCAGACCGACCGCCATCCAGCGCACCGGCAGGACGGTCAGACGCGCCTCGATCCAGCGTACGTCGGATGCGAGATATTGCAGCAAAAGCCCGATGGCGAGGGTCACACCCGCCGCGAAACCGCCACCCGGAAGGTCGTGGCCGCGGAAGAACAGATAGGCCGCGAGCAGAATGATCGGCGCAAAGAGCCACTGCATCAGCACCTGCGGCACATAGAGATAGTTATAGAGCGTCGATTCATTGGCCTCGCGCTGGGGCGAGGGCGGCTCGACGCTTTCGGCCGACGGACGGAAACGGCGCAGCAGGGCGAAGCAGGTCAGACCCACCGCGGCGAGAACCGTGATCTCTCCGAATGTGTCGAAGGCGCGGAAGTCCACAAGGATGACGTTGACGACGTTGGTGCCGCCGCCCTCGGAATAGGAATGGCGCAGGAACCAGTCGCCGATCGAGCCGCGCGGCGTGGTCAGGAGCACCGCCAACGAAATCGCCGTGGCCGCCGAGCCGCAAGCAATCGCGATCAACAGGTCCGAGCGGCGACGGATGCGGGCGCGCAGGCTCTGGTCGCGCGGGATGGAGGGGTCGCGCTTGGGCAGCCAGCGCAGGCCCAGAAGCAGGAGCACCGTGGTCACGATTTCGACCAGAAGCTGGGTCACGGCCAGATCGGGCGCGGACAGCCAGACAAAGGTCGCGCAGGTCACAAGCCCCGCGCCGCCCATCAGGATCAAAGCGGCAAAGCGGTAGTAATTGGCCTGCCATGCCGCGCCGATCGCGCAGATCGCGCCGACAATCCAGAGCAGGCCGAAGATCGCCTCGCGCACCGCGATGCTCGGCATCGGGATGTTCCAGTCCAGCCGCAACAGCGCCATCCAGCCCATGAGCAGGGTCAGCAGGATCAGGATGCGCAGCTGCGCCTGAAGCCCGCCCGCCGTGAGCAGGCGCAGAAAGCTGCGCGGCCCGTTCAGCGTCATGCGTGCAATCACGCGGTCATAGATCTTGGCGCCCTTGATCATGCGCATGAAGGGCGGTCCCTCGGGGCCGAGCTCGATCCGGCTCCAGCCCAAGGCGCAGATCACCGCGCCAAGCGCCATGGCGATCAGGCTCATGACCAGAGGAATGGTGAAACCGTGCCAAAGCTTGAGGCTGTAATAGGGCAGGTCGGGCCCGAGTACGGCGGTGGAGGCCGCGCCCAGCCAATTGCCGATGGTCACGGCCGGGAAAATGCCAACGCAAAGGCAGATCACCACGAGCACGGTAACCGGCCAGCGCATCAGGGCAGGCGGCTCGTGCGGCAGTTTCGGCAGCGCCTTGGTGGTCGGGCCGAAGAAGACCGAAATGACGAAACGCGCAGAATAAGCGACGCTGAGCGCACCGGCCAGCGTCACGAGATAGGGCAAGGCCGCATCAAGGCCGCTCGGATTGTTCCAGTCATAGGCCGCCTCGAAGAACATCTCCTTGGAAAGGAAACCGTTCAGAAGCGGGATCCCCGCCATGGCCGCCGAGGCGAAAATCGCCAGTGTTCCCGTCACCGGCATATAGCGGAAAATCCCCGAAAGCTTGCGCATGTCGCGCGTGCCGGTCTCGTGGTCGATGATCCCCGCGATCATGAAAAGCGAGGCCTTGAAAGTCGCATGGTTCACGAGATGGAAGATCGCCGCGACAATAGCGAGCGGGCTGCCGATACCGGCCATGGCGGTGATCATGCCGAGGTGGCTGATCGTGGAATAGGCGAGAAGCCCCTTGAGATCATGCTGGAAAAGCGCGGCAAGCCCGCCGATCAGCAGGGTCAGGACACCGACTCCGGTCACGATCTGGAACCACAAATCGGTCCCGCCAAGCGCCGGTTCGAAGCGGATGAGCAGGAAGACCCCCGCTTTCACCATCGTCGCCGAATGCAGATAGGCCGAAACCGGCGTGGGCGCGGCCATGGCATTGGGAAGCCAGAACTGGAACGGGAATTGCGCCGATTTGGTAAAGGCCCCGATCAGGAAAAGGACCAGCACCGGCACATAAAGCACATGTTCGCGGATCACCGCGCCCGAAGACAGGACGGTATCGAGATTGTAGCTGCCGACGATCTGGCCGATCAGGACCATCGCCACCAAAAGGCACAGCCCGCCCGCGCCGGTCACGATCAGCGCCATCCGCGCCCCGTCGCGCGCGTCCTGACGGTGGTGCCAATAGCCGATGAGCAGGAAAGAGGTCAGACTGGTCATCTCCCAAAAGACAACCAACATGATGATATTGCCGGACAAAAGCACGCCGCTCATGGCACCGGCAAAGGCCAGAAGACTGGAATAGAACCGCGCGATCGGATCATCGGGGCTCATGTAAAAGCGGGCGTAAAGGACGACCAGAAGACCGATCCCCGCAACCAGCACCATCACCAGCCACGAAAATCCGTCGATGCGGAAGCGCAGATTGAGTCCAAGCGTGTCGACCCAGGCAATTGTCGAAACGACCCTGCCGCCGTCGGCAACCTCGGGGGCGAGCGTGGCGAGGATGCCCAGCATCGCCGCCATGGTCAGCCCCGAGATCCAGGCCTCGGCATTGCGCGCCGTACTGGAGAGGGTCGCGGCGGCTCCGGCCGCGAGGAACGGCAGAATTACCAACATGATCAAGAGGTTCTGCCCGGCCATCCCCGTCCTTCTTCCGATTATCTATATTTGGACAACATTAATCGCAGGACGGCAGCGGTAACAACCGCCGATCCGGTATTTCTTCGGCAAAAATCGGCGGGTAACACGCACGTTATGCCGTGGCGGCCACCGGAGGCGGGTCGCCCGCTTTGGTGCCCTTCAATTCGGCTTCGGTCAGCGGACCGGGGAAGTGGCAGGCATGGAGATGGGCCGGACTTCCGCGCAAAAGCGGGCGCTCGCTGGCGCAAAGCGCCTGCGCGCGCGGGCAGCGCGTGCGGAAGACGCAGCCCGAGGGCGGCGCCATCGGCGAGGGCAGGTCTCCGCGCAGGGGCACGACATGTTTTTGCCGCGCGATTTGCGGATCGGGCACCGGAACCGCCGACAAAAGCGCCTGCGTATAGGGATGGGCAGGGGCGGTATAAAGCGCCTCGGCCTCGGCCAGTTCCATCACGCGACCAAGATACATTACCAGAACGCGGTCGCTGATATGTTTCATCACCGCCAGATCATGGGCGATGAAGATCAGCGCCAGCCCGAGATCGCGCTGCAGATCCGACAGCAGGTTGATCACCTGCGCCTGGATCGAGACATCAAGCGCCGAGACCGGCTCGTCGCAGATGATCAGCTTGGGCTGGACGATCAACGCCCGCGCGATCCCGATGCGCTGGCACTGTCCGCCCGAGAATTCATGCGGATAGCGGTTGATCTGGTTCGGCAGCAGCCCGACGCGGTCCATCAGATCCTTGACGCGGCTTTTCACGGTGTCGCGCGCCAGCCCGTGATGATGGGTCTGCAAAGGCTCGGCGATGATCTGGCCCACGGTCATGCGCGGGTTGAGGCTGGCGAGCGGATCCTGAAAGATCATCTGGATATCGCTGCGGTAGCGCATCATCTTGCGCGGCGAGAGGCCGACCAGATTGACCCCGTCGGCCCAACGCGCCGTCCCGCTGGCCGGCGCAAGCCCGATCAGCGCCCGCGCGAGCGTCGATTTGCCCGAGCCGCTTTCGCCGACAATGCCCAAGGTCTCGCCCGCCATGAGGTCGAAATCGATCCCGCCCACAGCCTGCAGCTGCATCGGTGCCCGCCACGGCAGATCGCCGCTGCGCCGGACCGGAAAGCTCACGCGCAGATCGCGCACCGAAAGCAAAGGCGCAAGCGCCGGATCGGGCGCCCCATGCTGCGGGGTTGCATCCGTGGTCATGGCTGGTCTCCTCGGGCGGGCGCGGCGGTCGGGTTCGCGGTCAGGTGCGCCTCGGGGCGCTGGACCGGTCCCGCCCAGACATTGGCGATCGGCGAATGGCAGGCGCGGGCGCGCCCGGAGCCGAAGGGCAGGAGCGGCGGCATGGCCTCGCGGCAGATCGCCATCTCGAAACCGCAGCGCGGCGCGAACGGGCAACCGGGCGGCGGGCTGGTCATGTTGGGCGGGCTGCCCGGAATGGCGGACAGCGCCTCGTCGCGCTTGTCGACCCGCGGGATCGCGGCCAAAAGGCCTTGGGTATAGGGATGCGAGGGCGCGGCGAAGATCGGATCGACCGGCGCTTTTTCCATCATGCGGCCGCCATACATCACGACGACGCGTTGGCACGAGCCCGCAACCACACCGAGATCATGGGTGATCAGGATCATCGCCATGCCGAATTCGCGCTGGAGATCGGCCAGAAGCTCCATGATCTGGGCCTGAACCGTGACATCGAGCGCTGTTGTCGGCTCGTCGGCGATCAAAAGCTCGGGCCGGCACAACAGCGACATGGCGATCATCACGCGCTGGCGCATCCCGCCGGAAAACTCGTGCGGAAACAGCCGGATACGGCCTTTTGCATCGGGAATTTTCACCGCATCCAGCATGCGCACGGATTCCGCGACAGCCTGCGCTTTGCCCATTCCCATATGCAGCATCAAGACTTCGGCCATCTGGTCCGAGACCCGCATATAGGGGTTGAGGCTGGTCATCGGGTCCTGAAAGACCATGGCGATGCGGCGCGCACGGATCTTGTTGAGGAGCGTGACCGGCGCATTGAGGATCTCCTCCCCGTCGAAACGGATCGAGCCGCAGGCGCGTCCGTTGCGTGCCAAAAGCCCCATGATCGAAAAGGCGAGCTGGCTTTTGCCCGAGCCGCTTTCTCCGACGACGCCCAAAGTTTCGCCGCGTGCCAGCGACAGGTCGATCCCGTTGACGGCGCGAACCTCGCCGTCGGTGGTGCCAAAGCGGATGTTCAGATCCTTGATCTCGAGCAACATCTCAGCGGTCCTTCGGATCAAGGGCGTCGCGCAGGCCGTCTCCGACGAAGAAGAAGGCGAACAGCGTGATGCAGAAGAAGAAAAGCGGGAACAGAAGCTGCCAGAGCGTACCGTAGCTCATGGTTCCGGCCCCTTCGGAAATCAGCGCGCCCCAGGATGTCAGGGGCTCCTGTACGCCAAGCCCGAGAAAGCTGATGAAGCTTTCCGACATGATCATCAAAGGCACGAGAAGCGTCGCATAGACGGCGACCACGCCCAGAAGATTGGGCACGATATGACGCAAAATAATGCGCCAAGCCGGAACCCCGGTGGCGCGTGCGGCCTCGATGAATTCTCGGTTCTTTATGCTAAGGGTTTGACCGCGAACGATTCTCGACATCTCTAGCCAGGAGATCAGCCCGATACCGAGAAAGAGCATCGACATCGAACGCCCGAAGATGACCAGAAGCAGGATCAGCACGAACATGTAGGGAATGGCGAGCAGGATATCGACGAGGCGCATCATGACCGCATCGACGCGCCCCCCCGCGTAGCCCGCGACCGCGCCGTAAAGCGTGCCGACGACAACCGCGATCCCCGCGCCGATCAGCCCGACCATGAGCGAGACCTGCGTACCCTGCACCGTGCGCGAATAGAGGTCGCGGCCAAGGTCGTCGGTGCCGAAATAATGCCCGCTCGCCCAGCTTGGCGCGCCGAGTTGGGCGGCTTGGCCCATGACGGCAAAGTCCATTTCCTCGTTGGACCAAGTCGCAAAGGCGCTGCCGAAGATCGCGAAAAGCGCGACGAGGACCAGAATGACCAGCCCCGCCATCGCCGCCTTGTTGCGCGCGAAACGGCGGCGCGCATCGGCCCAAGGGCTGCGGCCCCTGACTTCGGCCTCCGCCATACGGCGCGCCAGCCCTTCGATTTTTTGTTGATCGATCATGGACATGGCATCAATACCTGATTTTCGGGTCGATCCATGCGTAAAGCACGTCGACAACCAGCGAGAAAAGAATGGTCAGCGCGCCGACAAGGATCGTGATCCCCATCATCACCGCATAATCGCGGTTGAGCGCTGCATCGACAAAGCTGCGCCCGATCCCTCCGGTCGAGAAATAGATGTCGATCACCACGGATCCGGTGATCATCGAAACGAAAGCGGGACCGAGATAGGAGATCACCGGCAACAGCGCGGGTTTGAGCGCATGGCGGATGATGACGCGGCGCTCGGGCAGCCCCTTGGCGCGCGCGGTACGGATATGGTTCGAGCCCAGCACCTCGAGCATAGAGGAGCGCGTGATCCGCGCGATCGAGGCCATGAAGCTTGTCGACATCGCGATCACCGGCATGATCCAGAAGATCGGCCCGCCCCAGCCGCCTCCGGGCAGCCAACCGAGCCAGAGCGTGAAGACCAGCACCAAAACCGGCGCCATGACAAAGTTCGGCAAAACCTGCGCCCCGATCGAAATCCCGATGGCGAGGTAGTCGAGCCAGGTGTTCTGCCTGATCGCCGCCGCCACGCCGAGCGCCACGCCCACAACCACCGCCGTCACGAAAGCGATCGCGCCATAGGTCAGCGTCACCGGAAAGCCCGCGGCGATGATCTGGTTCACGCTGCGGTCGGGGTAGACGAAGCTCGGCCCGAAATCGAAATGGGCGACGATGCCCCAGACATAGCTGACGATCTGTTTCCACAACGGATCGTCCAGCCCGTATTTCGCATTGAGATTGGCGAGAACCTGCGGCGGCAGGGCGCGCTCTTGCGTGAAGGGCCCGCCGGGGGCTGCATACATCAGCAAGAATGAAATCACGATCAAGACAAGAAGGGTCGGTATGGCGACAGCAAGCCGCCTCAAAATAAAGCCCAGCATCGTTCAGGTTCCGTTGGGTGCCAGTTTCCATGATCCGCGAAGAGAGCCGCCTTGGCCGGAGCGGATCAATTGCTCCGGCCAAGGCGCGATCAGCGGATCACTTTTCGATGCGGTAGAGGTCTTTTGCGTACCAGTTGTTCATCACGTTCTCGGTCGGCAGGCCTTTGATCACGGGGCTGATCATATCGACCTTGGCATAGTGGTAGATCGGGATGAGGGGCATAGCCTGAGCCAGAATGTTCTCGGCGGCGGAATAATCCGAATTCGGATCGGCAGCGGTTTTGGAATCGTCGAGCAGCCGGTCGTAATCCTCGTTCGCGAATTTGCCGTAGTTCATGCCGGTCGAGCGGAAGTAATCGAGGAAGGTCGAGGCCTCGTTGTAATCGGCACACCAAGCATAGCGCGCCATTTCGAAATCACCCGCCTGCATACGGTCGGTATGGACCTTCCATTCGACGTTGTTCAGCGTCAGCTCGACACCGACCTGTTTGAAGAACTGCTGCGCCGCGACCGCGATTTTCTTGTGGTTGTCGTCGGTATTGTACTGCAGCGAGATTTTCAGCGGATTGTCGGGACCGTAACCGGCCTCGGCCAGCAACGCCTTGGCTTTCTCGAGCCGCTCGGCCTGGGTCCAGCCGGCATAATCGATCTGGGGCATCTCGAACCCCTCGATCGCCCAATGCGTCCAGTTATAGGCCGGACGCTGGCCGCCTTGCAGGATCTGGTTGACCACGATGTCGCGCTGCATCGCATAGGATAGGGCCTGACGCACGCGCACGTCCTTCAGCGCCTCGGGTCCTTTTTCGCCGAGGTTGAAGAGATAGGCATAAGAACAGGAATAGGGAATCGAGATCGCCTGATCGGGATGTTCTTTGGCAAGGCGCGGATACTGGCCGGCGGGGATCTGCACGCGGTCGAGCTCTCCGGCGAGATAGCGCGTCAGGGCGACGTTGTTGTCGTTGACGGTCAGAGCCTTAACATGCTCCATCACGACATTGGCCGCATCCCAATAATTGGGGTTTTTCTCCAGCGTGAGCTGGACCCCGAGATCGTGGCTTGCCAGCGTATAGGCACCGTTTCCGACCAGTTTACCCGGCTGGGTCCAGTTGTCGCCTTCGGCCTCGATAACCTTTTGCGGCACGGGGAAGGTCGAGGAATGGGTCAGCATTTTCGTGAAATAGGGGGTCGCGGCGCTGAGTTTGACCTCGAAAGTCAGATCGTCGACCGCCTTGACGCCAAGCGTGTCGGGCGCAGCCTCGCCCTTGACCACGGCGGGGGCGTTCTCGACGTTCATCAGCTCCATATACCACGCATATTCCGACGCGGTCGCGGGATCGGCAAGACGTCGCCACGAATAGACGAAATCATTCGCGGTCACCGGATCGCCGTTCGACCATTTCGCGTCGGGACGCAGGTGGAACGTATAGGTCAGCTTGTCTTCGGACACGTCGAACGAGGTCGCCGCAGCCGCAACCGGAGCCCCTTTGGGATCGTCTTGCAGCAGGCCCTCGAACAGCTGGCGCAGGATGTCCGAGCCCTCGGCATCGGTATTCTTGCCCGGATCGGTCGTCTTGATCGCGTCGAGAAGCCAGAATGTATAGCTTTGGTCGGCGGCGAGTTTCTCACCCTCTGCGGGCTGGACCGCGAGGACGGGCGTGACAATGCCGAGCGTCAGGGCCGTGGTGAGGAAAAGGTTTCGCATCTGGGTTACTCCGCTAAACGGGGGCGTGACAGTCATAATAGTTAAAACCTAACGCAAATATCGGCACCCGGCAAGCACCATAGAGCCTTCCAAGCGCGCGCTGTTTGTGGAAGAACTGCGGCTATGATACCGGAATCCAGCATCTATCTCGTGACGGGCGGCGCACGTTCGGGCAAGTCCGCACTGGCCGAGCGCCTTGTCGAGCGCCTCGCGCGGCAGTCGGGCGGACAGGCCGTCTATATCGCGACGGCACAGGCCTATGATGACGAAATGACGCAGCGTATCGGGCTTCACCGTGCGCGCCGCGATGCAGGCTGGCGCACGATCGAAGAGCCGCGCGAGCTCGCGCAGGCGCTTGCCGACAGTGACGGGCAGGGGGTCCGGTTGGTCGATTGCCTGACGCTCTGGCTCGCCAATATGGAGGGGAGGGCCGATGTCGGCCATCTCTGCACGGTCCTTGCGGCGCAGAAAAGCCCCGTGGTTCTGGTCACAAACGAGCTTGGTCAGGGCATCGTGCCCGACAATGCGCTTGCGCGACAATTCCGCGACGACCACGGCTGGATGAATCAGGCCGTGGCCGAAATCGCGACCGAAGTCTGGATGGCCGTCTCTGGGCTGCCGCTCAGATTAAAACCCCAGGAGCATCCTCTGTGACGCAATTCAACCTCTCCTCGGCCCGTGCAGCGCGCGACCATCAAAACCAGCTGACCAAACCGCCGGGCTCGCTTGGCCGGTTCGAGACTCTCGCCGAATTCATGGCCGGCTGGCAGGAGCGCGCCGATCCGCGCGTCGATCGCGCGCAGGCGGTGGTTTTTGCGGGCAATCACGGGATCTGCGCACGCGGCGTCAATCCGTTTCCCGCCTCCGTCACCGCCCTCATGGTCGAAAATTTCCGCAACGGCGGGGCGGCGATCAACCAGATCTGCCGCGTGGCGGGGGCCGATCTGTCGGTCGTGGCACTGGATCTCGATAGACCGACCGGCGATTTCACCGCCGGTCCCGCGATGGACGCAACCGAAGTGATGCGCGCCATGCATGCCGGTGCACAAGCGGTCGATCCGGCGGCGCAAGTCCTGGTTCTGGGAGAAATGGGGATCGGCAATTCGACGGTGGCGGCGGCTTTGGCGGCGGCGACCTTCGGCGGCTCGGGCGAGGATTGGGTCGGCCCGGGCACCGGCTCGGATGCGGCGGGACTTTCGCTCAAGGCGCGGGTCGTCGATCAGGGGCTCGAGCTTCATGACGCGGCCGAAACCTCGATAGAAACGCTGATGGCCTTTGGCGGGCGCGAGCAGGCGGCGATTTGCGGCGCGGTGATGCGGGCGCGCGAATTGCGCATTCCGGTGATCCTCGACGGTTTCATCTGCTCGGCGGCAGCGGCCGTCCTGCTGCGCGATGATCCCGATGCTTTGGCCCATTGCCTTGTCGGCCACCTCAGCCTCGAACCCGGCCACCGCCGCCTTGTCACCGCCATGAAGAAAGATCCGGTTCTCGCGCTCGACATGCGGTTGGGCGAGGGCAGCGGCGCCGCGGTCGCGCTGATGATCCTGCGCGCGGCGCTGGAATGCCACAACGGCATGGCGAGCTTTGCCGAGGCAGGGATCAGTGCCTGAGGCAGTCGCGGGCTTTCTGCTGGCACTGGTCTGGTTGACGCGCCTGCCGGTCGGAGGGTTTCTGCCCGTCGATCCGCCACCCCTTGCCCGCGCGGCCTGGGCCTTCCCGCTGGTGGGCCTCGTTGTGGGCAGCATCGCCGCTGCGGTTTTCGCCGCAACCATGGCGCTCGGCCTGCCGCAAGCCTTGGCCGCGATCCTTGCCGTCGCCGCAATGGTCTGGCTGAGCGGCGGGTTGCACGAAGACGGGCTGGCCGATCTTGCCGACGGGATGGGCGGGCCGAACCGCGAGCGCCGGCTCGAGATCATGCGCGATTCCCGCATCGGCAGCTACGGCGCGCTGACGCTGGGTCTGGTCACCGCGATCCGCATCACCGCGCTGGCCGTCCTGCCGGTCCCCGCGGCAATCGGCGCATTTTTTACTCTTCCCGCGCTGTCGCGCGCCATGATGGTCGCGACCATGGTCATGCTGGCGCCTGCGCGCGCGGACGGGCTGGGCAAGGCGGCAGGGCGCCCCTCCGCAAGCCTTGTCGCAATCGCGGGTCTTTTGGCGCTAAGCCTTTGTGCCGTTGCGTCCCTTTCGGGTCTCTGGCCCGGTTTCTGGCCGGCGGCGGGCGTCATTTTGGCCGCCTGCGCCGCAACGCTCCATATCCAGCGCCTTGCCCGCAACAAACTCGGCGGGCTGACCGGCGATGTTCTGGGCGCGGTCCAGCAAGTCTCCGAGGCGGCCGCATTGCTTGTTTTGGCGGCGGCGCTCGCAGAAAAGCTGTAGAATCTCAAGCCGATCAAACGTATGGGTCGATCTTAATTCTGTCACGGCCCGCGCCGTCCGCTTTATGGACGCAGACGGGCGAAAGGCAGCGGCTTCAGATTGGGGGTAGCGATGGGTGGCCTTCTGGCCCTTTCAAAAGGCATCGACCGGTTCAACACTTTTGTCGGCAAAAATGTCAGCTGGCTTATTCTGGTTGCGGTCTTCGTCAGCGCAGGCAATGCCATTGTCCGCAAGGTTTTCAACACATCCATGAACGCATGGCTGGAGTTGCAGTGGTATCTCTTCGGCGCGGCCTTCATGGGCGCGGCTGCCTATACCTTGCTGATGAACGAGCATATCCGCATCGACATCCTTTACGGGCGCTGGTCGCGTCGGGTGCAGCACTGGATCGACCTGATCGGCACGCTGCTTTTCCTGCTGCCTTTCGCGGCACTGATGGTCTTCTACCTTTACCCTTGGGCTTTGCGTTCCTACCGCAGCGGTGAAATGTCGCCCAATGCCGGGGGGCTGATCATCTGGCCCGCGAAATTCATCCTGCTCGCGGGCTTTACCATGCTGCTCGCGCAAGGGATCTCCGAGCTGATCAAGAAGATCGCCGTCATGCGCGGCGTGATCGCCGATCCCAACCCCTATGTGACCCAGCACGAGGCAGCCGAGATCGAGGCAGCCGACATGCTCAAGACGATGCAGGACGGGCTCGCGGCCGGTGACGCCGAACCCGCTGCGGAGGTCCGCAAATGATGCATCTCATCGCCGAGAACATGGCGCCGATCATGTTCCTCTCTCTGGTCGTCTTTCTGCTTCTGGGCTATCCGGTGGCCTTCGCTTTGGCGGCGAACGGGCTGTTGTTCTTTCTGATCGGGGTCGAGCTGGCGCCGCTCTCGGGCGGCACGATTTCGCTCGATTGGCCGCTTCTGGGCACGCTTCCGAACCGGATGTGGGCGCAGCTCGCCAACGAGACCATGCTCGCCATTCCCTTCTTCACCTTCATGGGGATCATTCTCGAGAAATCCGGCATGGCCGAGGATCTTCTCGACACGATCGGCCAGCTGTTCGGTCCGATCCGCGGCGGTCTGGCCTATGCGGTCATTCTGGTCGGCGCGCTTTTGGCGGCAACGACCGGCATCGTGGCCGCATCCGTCATCGCGATGGGGCTGATCTCGCTGCCGATCATGCTGCGCTACGGCTATGACCGGCGCGTCGCCTCGGGGGTGATTGCGGCATCGGGGACTTTGGCCCAGATCGTGCCGCCCTCGCTGGTGCTGATCGTGCTGGCCGACCAGCTGACCGTCTCGGTCGGCGCGATGTATCAAGGGGCGATGCTGCCCTCGCTGATGCTGACGGGCTGCTATGTGCTCTTCATCTTCCTGCTGTCGATCTTCCGCCCCAATGCCGTGCCCGCCCTTCCCAAAGAGGCGCGGACCCTCGGCCATGGCGTGACTTCGCTTCTGGTCGTGGTCGCGGTTTCGGCAGCGGCGGCCTATGCGAGCTTTCACTACCTCCATCCGCGCTTGGGCGTCGATGCCGACATGATCGCGGTGATGGTCGGGGCAGGGCTTGCCTATGCTCTCGCGCTGGCCGACCGTTATCTGAAGCTCGGTCTGATGTCGCATCTGGCGCAGCAGGTGGTGATTGTGCTGATCCCGCCGCTGGCGCTGATCTTCCTCGTGCTCGGCACGATCTTCCTCGGGATCGCGGCCCCGACCGAGGGCGGCGCGATGGGTGCGGCCGGTGCGCTTTTGCTGGCTGTCGCCAAAAAACGCCTGACCTTCCAGACCCTGAAATCGGCTCTGGAATATACCACCCGCCTCTCGGCCTTCGTCATGTTCATCATGATGGGCGCAAGGGTCTTTTCGCTGACCTTCTACGGCGTCAACGGCCATCTGTGGATCGAGCACCTGCTGGTCTCGCTGCCGGGCGGCGAGATGGGCTTTGTCATCTTCGTCTCGATTCTGGTGTTCTTCCTTGCCTTCTTCCTCGATTATTTCGAGCTGGCCTTCATCATCGTGCCGCTTCTTGTGGCACCGGCGAAGGCGATCGGGATCGATCTTGTGTGGTTCGGCGTGATCCTCGGCATCGTGATGCAAACCTCCTTCATGCATCCGCCCTTCGGTTTCTCGCTGCACTTCCTGCGCTCGGTCGCGCCGCGACAGGCCTACAAGGACCATGTCACCGGCAGAACGATCCAGCCGGTCACCTCGGGGCAGATCTATCTCGGCGCCATCCCCTTCATGCTCTTGCAGCTGTTGATGGCGGTGACCGTGGTCTTGTTCCCGACCTTGGTGACAGGCAGCAAGGAGGCCGCAACGGGGGCGACCTCGGCTCCGGCCTTCGAGCTGCCGAGCCTCGGCGCACCGAGCCAGTCGGGCGGCGCACCGGCCATCGGCAACCAGCCCGCTTTGCCGGGCCTCGCACCGCTTGATTTCGGCGGCGCTCCGGTTGCGGTTCCGGCGGCACCGGCGCCCGCCGCAGCACCTGCTGGCGCGAACAGCCTGCCCGGATTGGCACCGCTCGATCTGGGCGCGCCGGCGGCTGTCGCACCAGCTGCGCCCGCTCCTGCAAGCCCCGCACCTGCTGCGCCCAACAGCTTGCCCGGCCTCGGCACACCGCCAGGGCTGGAGGGCGCGAGCGCGCCGAGCGATGGGGCGGCACCCGCCGCGCCGGCAGGGGCAAACAGCCTGCCGGGTCTGGGAACGCCGCCCGGCCTGTGACCCCGAAAGCAAAAGCCCCGAGGAAACCTCGGGGCTTTTGCCATATCCGGTGCGGCACGATCCAAAACCCGTCACGCCAATGCAAAAGGCCCCCGAAGGGGCCTTTTTCCGTTTTGCACCGCTGCGGCGATCAGAGACGCTTCTGACCGTTCAGCTGCATCATGTAATAGTCGTACTGGAAATCGACGAGCTGGGTGTAGGTGTAGTGCTCCGAGCGGAATGCCTTGATCGAATCCCAAAGCTTCTTGAACCATTCGTGCTTGGCGCTCATCTCGTCATAAACGGTATTCGCGGCGTCGAATGCGGCCGACATGATCTCGGGCGCGAAGCTGCGGATCTGCGCGCCTTCCTGAACCAGACGCAAAAGCGCCTTGGGGTTGTTCCAATCGTAATCCGCGATCATCTTGTTGTCGGCTGCGCGGGCACAGGCGCGCACGATCGCCTGATAATTGGCGGGCAGGGCCTCGAACTTCTCCTTGCTGAAGAAGAAGTGGACGGTCGGGCCGCCTTCCCAGAAACCGGGAGCGTAGTAATAGGGCGCGACCTTCACGAAGCCGAGCTTTTCGTCGTCATAGGGACCGGTGAATTCGACCGCATCCAGCGTGCCTTTTTCCAGCGCCGGATAGATGTCGCCGCCCGCGAGCTGCTGCGGCACGACGCCCAGACGCTCGAGCACATAGCCCGCAAAGCCGCCGACGCGGAATTTCAGACCTTTGAGGTCGTCCACCGTGTTGATTTCCTTGCGGAACCAGCCGCCCATCTGCACGCCGGTATTGCCGCCCGGAAGCGCAAAAAGCCCGTGCTGGGACAGGAATTCGTTATAAAGATCAATGCCGCCGCCGGCATAGTTCCATGCGTTCATCCCGCGATAGTTCAACGAGAAGGGAATGGCCGAGCCGACAGCCCAAGCGGGATCCTTGCCCCAATAGTAATAGCCGACGGTATGGGCCATTTCGACCGTACCCTCTTGCACGGCATCGGCCGCCTGAAGGCCGCCCACGATCTCGCCCGCCGAGAAGGACTGGATCTTGAATTTGCCGTCGGTGGCTTCCTCGACCAGTTTCGCGAAATATTCGCCCGTGCCGTAAAGCGTGTCGGTCGATTTCGGGAAGGACGAGGTCATCCGCCACGAAATCGACGGGTTTTCCTGAGCGATTGCGGGCGCAGCCAAAGTCGCACCTGCCGCCGCAGCCGCACCACCGATCGAAGCACGGGTCAAAAACGCGCGACGGTCAAAATTCTTCTTCTCGGTCATAGATCCTCCGGAATTCCCGATCTCATCCCTTTAGGGGATAATTCACGCGGCATTTTGCCCTCTGCCTGCCCCCGTGTCGAGACCTTTGCCCAAGCGGTGCGCCCGAACTGCCCGAGGATCAGGCGGATTTCAAAGACTTCCCCGCCCCGCCGGATAAAGGGGGCGCAAAAGCTCCGGCAAAAGAGGCGAAAAGCGGCATGCAAGCCACAGGGGCGAGATCTGCATCTAGTAGCTTCATTGGGGTTCTACCCAACAGCTTTGGAAGTCCCTATAGTGGATGGGGTCAGTCATTTGCAGGGGACTATCAATGCGCTGCCCGTTCTGCGGAAATGTCGATACGCAGGTCAAGGACTCGCGTCCGGCCGAAGATAATGTGGCGATCCGTCGCCGCCGCTTCTGTCCTGCCTGTGGCGGACGGTTCACGACCTATGAGCGGGTGCAGCTGCGCGATCTCGTGGTGATCAAATCGACCGGCAGACGCGAGGATTTCGACCGCTCCAAACTCGAGCGCTCGATCCGCATCGCCATGCAGAAACGTCCTGTCGAGCCCGAGCGGATCGACCAGATGATCTCGGGCATCGTGCGGCGGCTTGAAAGCCTCGGCGAATCCGATGTCTCATCGAAGGTCATCGGCGAGATCGTGATGGAGACCCTCTCGCGGATCGACACCGTCGGCTACGTCCGCTTTGCCAGCGTTTACAAGAATTTCCAGGCGGCGGATGATTTCGACAAGTTCGTCTCGGAGCTGCGTCCGGCAGCTTTGGAAGAGTGAGCCGGCAGGCAGGCAGCGATGATCTGCGCCACATGGCCCATGCTTTGCGCATGGCGCGGCGCGGTCTCGGCAATGTCTGGCCCAATCCTGCGGTCGGCTGCGTCATCGTCAAAGAGGACCGCATCGTCGGGCGTGGCTGGACCCAGCCGGGCGGGCGTCCCCATGCCGAGCCGGTCGCCTTGGCACAAGCAGGCGAGGCGGCGCGCGGCGCGACCGTCTATGTCACGCTCGAACCCTGTTCACATTACGGCAAAAGCCCGCCCTGCGCCGAGGCGCTGATCCGCGCGGGCGTCGCGCGCGTCGTTGCGGCTTTCGTCGATCCCGATCCGCGGGTTGGCGGGCGCGGTATTGCGCTTTTGCGCGATGCCGGCATCGAAGTAACCGTGGGCGTCCGCGAGGACGAGGCACGCATGCTTCAGCGCGGCTTTCTGTCGCGCATCACCGTTGGTCGTCCGATGCTGACGCTCAAACTTGCGACCAGTTTCGACGGGCGCATCGCTTTGGCTTCGGGCGAGAGCCAATGGATCACCGGCCCCGAGGCGCGCCGCCATGTCCATGCCTTGCGCCTGAGCCATGACGCGATCATGGTGGGCGGCGGCACGGCACGGGCCGATCACCCCTCGCTGAATGTGCGCGGCTTTGGTGTGGTGAAACAGCCGGTCCGCGTGATTGCCTCCTCGGGAGACCTGCCTGATTTGCCGCCCGAAGGGCAGGATTTCGGCCCGCTTTGGCAGATCTCGGGCACTGATGCTCCGGCGCTGATGGCCGAGCTGGGCCGGCGCGGATTGACGCGGGTTTTCTGCGAGGGCGGCGGCCAGCTTGCCGCCTCGCTTTTGCAGGCGGGTCTGGTCGACGAGTTGGTGGGCTACGGCGCGGGCGTGGTGATCGGTGCGGGCGGGAGACCGGCCATCGGTGCGCTCGATGTCGCAAGGCTTGCCGATGCGCCGCGCTTTGCCTTGATGGAAAGCCGCCGCATCGGGCCGGATCTGTTCCACCGCTGGACCCGCGAGGCCTAGAGCCCGCGTCTAGCGCCGCCACATCCAGGCATAGCTGCTGGCCGCGCCTTGGGCCTTGGCCAGAATCCGCGAAAACCTGCCCTGCATGCGCAGCTCGGCATCGCTCAGGCGCTCGATCGCGACTTCGGGCGGGCAGGGCAGATTGGAAACCGGATCGAAATAACGCGGATAGGCGATCAGCGCGGCATGGGCGAAACAGACCGGATCGGGCCGCGCCTGCCGGCGTTCGGGGACAGGGCCAAGGTCCCGGGTCAGACCCCAACCCGCGTAGAATGGCGCGCCGAGGGTTGTCACCGGAATGCCGCGCAAAAGCGCTTCGAACCCCATGGTCGAGGTCATCGTCCATAGCGCGTCGATCTGGTCGAAGAGCGCGGCGGCACTGGCCTTGCGCGCGACAACATCCGCCAGCGCTGCCATCTCGGCTTCGGGGACGAGGCCCGGGCGCAGGCCTGCTTCGACATCGGGGTGGGGCTTGTAGATCAGGACCGCATCGGGATTTTCGGCGCGCACCCGCCGCAAAAGGGCGAGATTGCTGCGCTCGGCACCGGCGCCAAGCCGGATCGAGGCATCATCCTCGACCTGACCGGGTACCAGAATGCGGTAACCGGCGGGCAGATCGGGAACACCTCCATCGACATTATACTTGGTTATTCCAAGCTCTTGCAGTGACTTCATCAACTCTTTCGAGCGCAAATCACCCGCGGGCGGCGCGGGCTCTTCGAGCAGGGCCTCGAAACGGCTCGGTCGGGTCGGGTCGTAGTAGATTCCGAGATCGTCCATCACCAGCGAGAGCGGCGGCACCAGCGCCGCGCCCAGACCGCGCGAGCGGATGAAGCCGTCCTCGATCCGCGCGGCCTGCGGCACATCCGCCGCGCGATTGGCCCAGGCGATGGTGACATCAGGCCCGGGCTTGTCGGTGAAGCGCAATCCTTTGCCGCTGCCGAAAAAGCGTGTGAGCGGGCCGCGTTTCCACAGCCGCATGCCATAGGCCAAATGCCCCGCATGATCGTCGCGCCAAGCACGGGCCTCGGCCTCGATCTGGCGCAACGCCCCCTCGAAATCGGTGAGGCGGTCGCGGCAGGGATCATACCAAACCGGCGCGAGCAGGTGGCTCGCGGCAAACAGCGCCTCGATCGGCGCATCCATGCGGCGGGCAAAACGCTGCTCGTCCGCGCTTCGGCCCCAGCCCGCGTAAAAGGGCGTGCCGAAAATGCGGGGGCGGTGGCCTGCGAGCATCGCCTCGAAGCCGAGCTGCGACGAAAACGCATAGACCTGCGCCGCACCCTGCGCCAAGCGCCAAGGCGAAACCGGCCCGTCGCAAAACGCCTCGCCGGCTCGCAGATCCGCTGCGGTGAAATGCCCCTGACGCAGACCCGCCGAGGTTTCGGGATGGCTGCGGATCACGATGCGGGCCTGCGGATTTTCGTCCCGCGCGGCCGCGAGCATCGCAAGGAACTCGGCGCGACCGGCCCCTCCCAGCGAGGCATCGCCGCGCGTCTGGTCGATCACCAGCACATAGCCCGCCTCGGGCAGGGGCTGGTCCGGCAGATGGGCGTTGTACTTGGACAAATCGGCCGCAATCAGACGCGCGATCGCCGCGCGGGCTTGGGGGACAAGCGCTGCGGCCTCGGCGCTCGGGATCAGGCTTTCGATCAGCGAGGGCTGTTCGGGGTCGAAATGGAGGCCGAGCGGATCGATCAACAGCCCGATCGGGCCGCGCTTGGCCACAGCCCCCTTGCCGCGGCCCGGCAGGATCGAGCGCAGAAACGCATCCTCGACGCGCATAACCGGCAGGCCTTTGCGGGCGGCAATCGCCTCGCCGCGCCAAGCGGTCGGGCTTTTGCCCCAGACCGCCACCGCATCACCGGCGCCTGGCAGGCCGATTTGCGGACGCAATCCGGCAAGTTCCATGATGCGGCGAACGCGGCCTTGCCGCAAAAGGCCGCCGTTGAATGCGAAAATCCGCCGGGGGGAAAACCCGGCGGATCTGAAGGAAAGCTCCCTCATGCGTTAGTTGAAGGCCCGGCTGGACGCGCCGACATCGGCGGCGGTACCCGTGACCGAGCGCAGGGTTTTCTGCCACTGCACGAAAGGTGCCTCGGTGACATAGACCGTATCGCCGTCGCGGATCTGGAAGTCGCGGGCGAGGAACATCCCGTCAGGCTTGGTCAGATCGAGAATATAGGCGACGCGCTGGGTGCCGACGAGCGAGGGCTTGCCGGTAACCGCACGGGCAACCGATTGCGATTCACTGCGCATGATGAAGACGCCGGTCGGATCGGCCAGCTGGGTCTGGAGACCGCCGACCATGGCGATCGCCTCGATCGCGCTGACCTCGTCATTGCCGAGGGGAACCTTGGTCTGGCCGCCGAATGCGCCAAGCGCGGTGAAGTTGCGCTGGTCTTCTTCGACCAGAACCACGTCGCCCGGACGCAGCGCGATATCGTTGCTCGAGCTGGAGTAGAGATCGCGCAGCCAGACTTTGCCGCTCGAATTGCCGCGTTTCACGGTGACGACCGCAACTTCAGGCTCGATCGAGACACCGCCTGCACGTGCCAGCATCGCCGAGAGGGTACGGGTCGGACGCTCGATCGGGAAGACGCCCTGACCGACGACCTTGCCCATGACCGAGACAGTCGCGCCGTCACCGGCCACGCGCGTCACCATGACCTGCGGGTCGGGCGTCTGCGACGAAAGCTTTTCGGTGATCTGGCTGCGCAGCTCTTCGGGGGTCGAGCCCGAGGCCTTCACGCGACCGGCATAGGGCACGAAGATATAGCCGTTGCTGTCGACCTGCAGCTCCTGCAGCTGGGTCGAGCTTTGCCCGAGCGAGGCCAGAAGCCCGTCATCGACGTTCTCCCAGATCGAAAGGCCCAGAACGTCGCCCGGACGGATCGTGTCGGCACCGACCTGACCGGCGTTGCGGAAATCGGACGAAAAGCCGTAGGAGGGCGCAAAGTTCGCCGCGCGGATGACGCTGTCGCTGGCCATGACGATCTGGCTGGTTCCGCCATTCTCGATCGAGCCGGACATGATCTCTTTCTTGGTCGGGCCGGATCGCGGCAGGCCGCAGGCCGTCACCGCCAGAACCGCCCCGATCAGCGCCACACGGCACATCCGTCCGGCAAGGCTGTTTGCCGAGGCAGTCTTGCGCGAGGGGGCCTGCACCGGCATCCGCGACTGGAAACTCAGGTCTGTCAAAGTAATACTCCTGTCCACTCCTGCGATTCCGTGCGGGCGGAACGCTGTTTTTTGGCAAATTAGCGCAGAGTTTCCGGCATTTCCACCGATTTGCGACAATATGAAAGATTGCTTAGTCTTTGACGTCGCTGAGCTGCTGGCGGTGCTGGCTCCGGCCGGTTGCAAGCGCGTCATAGGGATCATCCGCAGCGAGCACGAGATCGACCACCAGCCGCAGCGCATGGGCCCGCGAATGGGCCGCGTAAAAGCCGCCGGGCACCTGACTGGTTTCAAGCAGATAGTCGCGGTAAATGCCGTAGGCGCGCTGGCTCGGGCGGTCGGGCGCGTCGAAGAAATCCGCCAGCGGCTGTTTGGAGATCAGGTCGGGTTTGTCATAGACCGCACGCCCCATCGAGCGCACCGGCAGACCGCGCCACAAGGCCTGTTGCGCCGCCGTCGAATTCACCGTTACCGCCGCCCGTGCCTGCGCCAGCAGCCGCGCGAGCTTGCCGCCGCGCACATAATGGACGCGTTTGCCGATCTTGAGCGCCTCCGCCTTGGCTTCGACTGCGTGGCGGATGCCGCCGCGACCGTCCTCGAGCGGATGGGCCTTGAAAACGAGGTGGTGGTGGCGCGGCGCGGCGCGGGCGAAATCCTCCATCACCTGATCGGTGAATTCGGACATCCGCGCGAAATCGGAATGGGCGCGAAAGCTTGCGTCATGTTCGAGCTGCATGAGCACCAGCACATAGGGGAAGCCGCCACGTTCTACGGCGCGCGCCTCGCGCATCCGCGCCAGCGCGTCATAGGGCGAGAGCAGAAAGCGGCGGAAGTTAAGCCGGAACTCCTGCAGCACCGAGATCTCGCGATGGGTGCGGTAGCCGGTGTAGCGCCGATTCGCGACGAGAACGAGGAAATGGTAAAGCGCGCCGTAGAATTTGTGCTGGCGCATATCGCCCCAGCGTGCGGGCGGGCGGCGGGTTTCGCCCTTGCGGCCGCGCAAGGACAGCCGCATGTCGCGCAGGCCGATCTCCATCAGCCGCGAATGCCCGTTCGAGCCGCCGCGTTCGTAGGTGATCCAATAGGGGCGCAAATAGCCTTCCTCGAAGACATGCAGGACCAGTCCGCGCTCCTGTGCCGCCGCCCGCGCCGCCGCATGGACCGGCCTGACATCACCGTAAAGCACGAGATCGGTGATCCCTTTTTCGGCCAGCAGGCGCTCCAGATGCTCCGGCCATTCCTCGGGGCTCGCGGTATGGGCGATGTAGTGATCGCGATCGGACCAGAAGAAGCCGTCGCCCGCATTGAAGCCCACACGCCAGACCGTCGCACCTGCTGCGCGCAGCTGCTTGCCGAGCCGGTCGAAGAACGGCCCGTGCGGCCCTTGCAACAGCAAAAACACCCGCTTTTCGGCAGGCATGCGCAGGATCGCGGCGCGGCGCTCGTCGGAGGCGCTGTCGGGGCCGTCCGGAACCGGAGCAGCCTGGGGAGAAGAGGGAGGGGTCATCGGGAAAATAATGTCGTCAAGAAAAACCTTCTCCGCTTCTGACCTCTTTGAGGGAAAAAGGACAGCATTCGTTCTAAATATGGTTTCCCTATAGCAAATATCACGACCGGGCAGGCCGGTCACGCCAAAGAGGCAGGCATCGGAAGGACGCGAAACCGCGGCTCTTGCTTGAAGATCGCCGCGCGAAGACTTACTCACTTCATAACGTGAACGGAAGGGCTCGAGATGTTTACTGGGATCATCACCGACGTCGGCAAGGTTCTGGACGTCGAGATGCGCGGCGACATGCGCGCGCGCATCGGCAGCGCCTATGACATGGCGGGCGTCGATATGGGCGCCTCGATCGCCTGCGACGGCGTTTGCCTGACGGTCGTGGGCAAGGGCGAGGGCTGGTTCGATGTCGATATCTCGGCCGAGACCATCGCCAAGACCTCGATCGGCGCGAACGGCTGGGAAGCCGGCAAGCCGCTCAATCTCGAACGCGCCTTGAAGGTCGGCGACGAGCTCGGCGGCCACATCGTCTCGGGCCATGTCGACGGCGTGGCCGTGATCGAATCCATGACCGACGAGGGCGACAGCACCCGCATCACCTTGCGCGTGCCCGCCGACCTCAAGCGCTTCATCGCGCCCAAGGGCTCGGTCACGCTCAACGGCACCTCGCTGACCGTCAACGAGGTGGACGACGACCTCTTCGGAGTCAATGTCATCCCCCATACCCAAGAGGTGACCACCTGGGGGGCGGCCAAGGTCGGCGATACCGTCAACCTCGAGATCGACATGCTCGCGCGCTATGTCGCGCGTCTGGCCGAAGCGGGAAAGTGAGGCCAAACGCGTGAGCGGGATCGGCCATAACCGGGGACCTGCCGCAGAGGGTGCGGGCTACCGCACCCATTGCTGGCGCGTCGCGCGCCGCGCGCTTCTGGGCGAGCGGCTTCCGGTCGAGGTCGTGCGCAGCCGCGTCCAGCGCGCCAAGGCGCTGGGGCTCGATTACAAGACCTATGCCGGCGTCCGGGCGACGACGGGCAGGGATCTGGTGGCCTTTCTCTATTCGTCGAACGCGCTTGCTGTCTTTCGCCGCGGGCAATCGCCCGAACCGGAGGTGATCGGGCGGATCGCCCGCAGCGCCGCCGTCCCGCATCTGGGCTGTGCGCCCGGGGTGGCGGCAGATGCGCTCGGGCGCGACATCCGCGCAGTCTCGGCCCGTGCTCTGCCCGTTTTCGGGACAAGCTGGGCCGCCATGCGCGACGACATGAAACACTGGTTGCGCGCCGAGGGCCTTCCCGGCGACGCGGTGCTCATGATCGGGGAAACCGATCACGAGCGCGAAATGATGGGCGCAGGCGGGCTCGCCGGATTTATCACGGGCCGCCAATTCTTCGCAGGAGCAGCTGATGAACTATGACAAACCGGGTCCGGTCGAACGCGACTGGTCGGATGCAATCTCGGGGATCGAGGAGATCATCGAGGATGCCCGCAACGGCCGCATGTTCATCCTCGTCGACCACGAGGATCGCGAGAACGAAGGGGATTTCGTCATTCCCGCCCAGATGGCGACGCCCGATGCGATCAACTTCATGGCGACCCACGGCCGCGGCCTGATCTGCCTTGCCATGCCCGGAGAGCGGATCGATGCTCTGGGTCTGGGGCTGATGACGCCCAAGAACTCGACCCGCCACGAAACCGCCTTTACCGTCTCGATCGAGGCGCGCGAGGGGGTGACGACGGGGATTTCGGCGCATGACCGCGCGCGCACGGTTTCGGTCGCGATCGACCCGACCAAAGGCCCTGCCGATATCGCGACGCCGGGCCATGTCTTCCCGCTGCGCGCCCGCGACGGCGGCGTGCTGGTGCGCGCCGGCCATACCGAGGCGGCCGTCGATGTCGCGCGTCTGGCGGGGCTCAATCCTTCGGGCGTGATCTGCGAGATCATGAACGAGGACGGCACCATGGCCCGTCTGCCCGATCTGATCGCGATCGCGCAAAAGCACAGCCTCAAGATCGGCACGATCAGCGATCTGATCGCCTACCGCCGCCGCCACGACAACCTGATCCGCGAATGCTCGCAACGGCCGGTCCATTCGATCCATGGCGGCGACTGGATGCTGCGCATTTTCGCCGATACCGCACAGGGCACCGAGCATATCGTGCTGACCAAGGGCGACATCACCACGGCCGAGCCGGTTCTCGTGCGCATGCATGCGCTTGATCCGCTCCATGACGTGCTTGGGATCGGGCGGCTCGACTCGGGCGATCTGTCCTCGGCCATGAACGAGATCGCCAAGGAGGGTAGGGGCGTGGTCGTACTGATCCGCGATCTGACCAAATCCGTGACCTTCCCCGACGAGGCCTCGCCGCATACTTTGCGCGTCTATGGTCTGGGCGCGCAGATCCTGTCCTCGCTGGGGCTGTCGGATCTGGTCCTTCTGACGAATTCGGCACCGCTGAAGGTGATCGGGCTTGACGCCTACGGGCTTTCGATCCATTCCACCCGACCAATCCCGGAGGAATGATCATGGCTTCCAGTGTCGAACACTACCAGATGCCGCTCCCCGCATTCGATGCGCCGGTGCGGATGCTGATCGTCGTCTCGCCCTATTACAGCGCCATCGCAGGCGAGCTGATTGCCGGCGCGCGCGCGACCGGCGAGGCTGTGGGTGCATCGGTCGACCTGATCGAAGTGCCCGGAGCGCTCGAGATCCCGCCGGCCATCGCGCTGGCCGCGCGCTCGGGGCAATATGACGCCTATGTCGCGCTCGGCTGTATCATCCGTGGCGAAACCACGCATTACGACACCGTTTGCAACGACAGCTCGCGCGGCCTCATGCTTTTGGGCCTCGAGGGACTTGCGGTCGGCAACGGCATCCTGACCGTCGAGAACCCGACCCAGGCCGAGGTTCGCGCCGACCACAAAGGTCAAAACAAAGGTGGCGGTGCCGCCGCGGCGGCTTTGCATCTTCTTGCACTCTCGCGTAGGTATAGCGCTCAAAGCCCGCGCAAAGGTTCCGCCCTGACCCCAGAGCATGACCTCATTCGCCTCGCGGGCGAAATTGACGGACCGACCCAAGCATGAGCGACGAAGACAAGACCCCGAAACGCCCGGACCGGCGCGCCCTGAGCGCGGCCGCCCGACTTTATGCCGTGCAGGCGCTGTTCCAGATGGAAGCCGCCAGCATGTCCGCGAAACGCGTCCGCCGCGAATTCGAGGACTGGCGCATCGGGACCGAATACGAGGGCGAAGTCACGCCCGAAGCCGATGAAGCCCTGTTCACCCGCGTCGTCGAGGATGCGGTGACCTGGCAGTCGAAAATCGACCAGATGACCGACCGCGCTTTGGTCGCCAAATGGCCGATCGACCGCATCGATCCGGTTTTGCGCGCCCTTTTCCGCGCCGCAGGGGCGGAGCTGGTGACGCCGGTCACGCCTCCGAAAGTGGTCATCACCGAATATGTCCGCGTTGCGCAGGCCTTTTTCGACGATGGCCGCGAGGCGAAATTCGTCAATGCGGTTCTCGACCACATGGCCCGCGAAGCGCGGCCCGAAGCCTTTTCCTGAGACCGGCCCCTTGTCCGCGCGCGTCCCATCCGCCCGCGGCAGGAAGCCCGAAATCCGCCCAGCCTTCTTTGCGAGGCTGGGCTTTTTCGTGGCCCGTCGCGAATCTCCAAGCATCCGCTCGGGCCGGATGACCCGCGTTTTGCCCTCGAACAGGACGGATCACGCCGATACGCGCACCGATACAATTCGAGCGAGGCGGCGAAACCGTAGCGAATACGCAACAGTCAAACGCCGCCCAAGACGATATTTTTCTGCGTAAATTATGAACAGTGATCGACCTGCGGCGATGAAACTCGCCTTCAATCACAGTCAATCACGCGATAGCGCATACCAATAGATCAACCTGGGGCGAGCCATAGCCAATTGCGCAAAAGGTTCCCCATATCGCGATCACATCGTGGAATGCGCCAACTTCCGCCGTAAACTTTTACTAGGCCAAACCGCTGAATTCGCGGGGCTTCCACCATGTTTTTCCGCGATCTTTTGCGGGGGCCCGGCCGGACATAAACTTCAGTCTGTAACCGCGTCAGGTCACCCGAGGCTCACGCCGCCCGACCGTGACGCAACTGATAATGAGGTTTTGTGATGAAAAAAATTGCCTATCTGGCTGGTGTCACCGCTTTGGCAGGTTCTTTTGCTGGTGCGGCCTTCGCACAGACCGAAATCGCGGCCGGCGCCAATGCCACCGGCATCACCGCCGTCAACGAGCGCATGACCGATGTCGAAGATGCTGTGCGTGACGACTTCAACCGTTCGGAAGATGCCTACCGCTTCGGCCCCGGCACCAACCGTGACGGCCTCTTCGGTTCGGTCGCGCTGACCTATTCGGGCAGCACCGGCAACCAGGAGAACCAGGATTTCGCGCTTTCGGGCCGCCTGAGCTATAATCAGGGCCGCTTCGCACAAACCGTCGGCCTGCTGCTCGAATATGGCGAGGACAGCAACGGCGATACCGATACCGAGAAAACCTACGTCATCTACGACGCGCAATATTACATCAACGACCAGTTCTACGCCTTCGCCCTCGGCCGTCTGTCGACCGATGGTCTGGCCGATGATATCGACGCTTTGGCCGATGATGAAACCATTGCCGATCTCGACGGCCGCCTGCAGCGCGACGCCTATCTGGGCTTTGGTCCTGGTTACCGCGTGATCAACAACGAAACCACCGCTTGGCGCGTTCAGGCCGGTGTGGGTATCCGCTATACCAAAGCAACCGAGGTCAATATCGATCCGGTCAGCGCAGTGGCGACCCTCGACGACAACTCGAACACCGAAGTCGGCTATATCGTCTCGTCGCGGTTCTTCCACCGCTTCAACGACAATATCTTCCTGACCAACGACACCGACTACCTGACCTCGGATGCGAACGACGTCATCACCAACGAGCTTGGTCTGAACTTCAAAATGACCGAGGCTTTCGCGACGCGGATCTCCTACACGACCGAGTATATCTCGGACCGTTCGATCCGTACCGACAATACGCTGGGTGTCTCGCTGGTTTACGGCTTCTGAGCCAAAGCCAGACTCTCTCTCATTCCCTGGGCGGCCTTCGGGTCGCCCCTTTTTTATGCGCGCCGAAGCCGGAGAAGCGCGCAAGTATGAAGAAAAGGTGGCGGGAACCGCAGCGACCGTCGCAGCACAGGTTTCCCCGAAAGCCTGGATATCCAGGTGGGCGCCAGGTAACAGAACCAGGATCCTGCCAGAGCCAGCCCCCTCGGTGAAATTATAGGCCAGTGGAAAAAATGGCCACATACGCGAAGAGCAGAAACCCGCCGTCTCCACAGATAGGCCCCGAGGCGGGGCCTTGCAAGGGGGCAGGGGATGCTTGCCCAATGTTTGCGTTTCGTTCAGGTTGAGGTAATGGAACCGACCCCCGATCCCCTACCAGAGCTGCCCGCAAAGCCGGGCCAGAAGCTGGCGCGCGGCGTTTCGCGGCTGCTGGCGAGCATGGGCCACGCGCCCTTGGCCGAATTCGTGCCGCAGCGGGGATTGCGTGTCGATGTCATCTCGATCGCGCCGCAGGGGGAGATCTGGATCGTCGAATGCAAAAGCAGCCGCACCGATTTCACCAGCGACCGCAAGTGGCAGGGCTATCTGGAATGGTGCGACCGCTATTTCTGGGCGGTAGACGCCGATTTCGCGACCGATTTGCTACCGCCGGAGCAGGGCCTCATCCGCGCCGATGCCTGGGGGGCCGAGCTGGTGCGGATGGCACCCGAGACCAAGCTGGCCAGCGCCCGCAGAGCACGCGTTCTGCGCGACGTGGCGCGGGTCGCGGCGCTCAGGCTTCAGGCGCTGACCGATCCGAATGCGTTTAGCGGCGCGGCTTTTTAGGTTTTTTGCCGCTGTCGCCGGCGGCGCGGGCAGCTTCTGCTGCGGCCATCAGCTCTTCGGCGATTTCTTCGGCTTCCTCGGGATCGAAATCCAGCGGCAATTCGAACCCTTCGCCCTCGATATAGATGCGCACCATCCCCTGATCGGTCGGGCCGATCTGGATGTTTGCTGCAATATCGCTTGGACTATTGATGCTCATGGCGTTCCTTTCGGGAAATTTGAAATTCTGATTAACGTGATGACAGAAAAGCAGCAAGTCGGGCTTGCATCCTGCTGCAGCTCGCTTTAGAGAACCCCCAGTGCCGCCTTAGCTCAGTTGGTTAGAGCGCTAGATTGTGGATCTAGAGGTCGCCCGTTCGAGACGGGCAGGCGGTACCATCAAAACAATCACTTACACGACAAAGTTAAAGCGCCTCATCGGGCGCGCGTTTTGCGTTTCCGCATCAAGCCCCCCATCTGGCGCATATGGCCAGCAGGGCTTGACCGTACCGAAGCGCACAGCCTTTGCCGTGCGGGACCACCACCACGATTTCCGCCAGCCCGCTGATCGCCAAGCCTTTGGAGAGATGCGGCCCCTTCATCGGGGAACGGATTGCCCCCGATCAAACCCGCGCGCGGACCCCGAATCACACGCGCGAATCACCTCGTCTCTTTCGCGGCGGACGAATCACCTCCGCGAATCGCTTCAGGAGGCCATTTGAGGGCAGGGCGGGGATATTTTTCGACCTGCGAGCGGGCGGTCAGCTGCACAAAACCGACATGGTTTTGCCCGTATTTTCACCGCTGCCGCTCCCGACCGGCGGCAAGCGCCTGCGACAATTCATCCGCGCGCGTTTGATCCGAGGGCAAATTTGCACTAAGGGATACCATATGTGGACAAGAACCAAAGAGAGTGCCGTAGATAATCCCCAGAACGGTGGTTGGATTATTCGTTTCAACGATCAGGACATCGGACGCGTGAGCTACGCCCCCGAGCGCCCCGGCGTAGAGCCCTGGGCCTGGTGCGTTCATGACGTGCCCATGACCCGAGGCCGCGCATGGACCGAAGAAGCGGCATTGAACGCTATTCGCGAAGCCCACGAGCTCAAGACCGCAACCGCAGTCTGAGCGAGCCACCGCAATCACTGCCCGTCGGCAAAGGCTGCGCGCCATGCCGGACGGTATCTGCAGGGGAGGAGGGCAGTCGCCAGCCTCCCTTCCGCGTATCCGGAAGCCGGATCTCCGATCCTAGCGACATTCCGCGTTGACGCATACAATCCATTGTAAAGACGCCTTCTTTCTGTTCAACTCTTGGCGGGACGGTCCCAATTGCCCCGTTTCGACGGAACAAATTCCGCGATCATCCCGTTTTGCTAGGTAAGTTCGAAACCTGTTGAAGGAAGATCGACATGGACAAAGCTGAACAAGACGCAAAAGCCCTGAAAGCACAGGCCAAAGAGGCCGCGCGCGACGTCTCGGACAAGGCCCGTCGGGCCGCGGAAGAGGCGTCCGATGCGCTTGACGAAGCACGCAGCAGAGGTGCGGAGCTTCTCGATAGCGCCAGAGGCAAAGGCGCGGAGCTTGCCGAAGCCGCGCGCGAGAAGGGCGCCGAATATGTCGAGGCCGCCCGCGAACGCGGTTCCGATTACGCCCATCGCGCCCGCGCCGAAGTCGATCGCCTTTACCGCGAGGGCAGCCGTCGTGCGGGCGACGCGGCCCATTATGCCGAAGACTACTATGACGACGTCTCGGATCTGGTGCGGCGCAAACCCGCACAAGCGCTCGGGATTGCGGCCGGCGTCGGCTTCCTGATCGGCCTGATCCTCGCTTCGCGGCGCTGACACCATGTTCGACTATGCCCGGAAGATGAAGCTCGCAGCTTCCGATACGGCGCGGCGCATCGCGGTGAAGGTCGTGGCGGGCATGATCGTCCTGATCGGCGCGGGCTTTCTGCTCGCGGCGCTTTGGGTCTGGCTTGCCGATCATCTCGGCTGGGGCTCGCTTGTGGCCTCGCTGGTGATCGGCGCGGTTTTCATGATCATCGGGCTCTTGATGCTGGTCGGAACGGGCAGGGCGCGACACCGCCCGCCGACCACCGACGAGCTACGCGAAGAGATCTCGGAGCGGCTGAGCATTGCCACCGATGTGGTGCTCGACCGCGTCTCGGGCCGCGCTGAACGGGCGATCGACAAGGTCAAGGAAACCGCGACGGGCGCCTTTGACCAAGCCCAAAGCCGTGCCAGCCAATTCGCCGATGCGGCGGGAAACCGCGTGCAATCCTTCGTCGATACGGTCACGTTCAAGGCCGATCGTGCCGCCGAAAGCGCCGAGAGCAAGGTCCACGGGCTGGCCCAAAGCGCTGAGGCCTTGGCGGAAAAGGCCGGTCTGACGGCCGAGCGTCGTGAAAATCTGAGCGAGAGCATCGCGACCGGCGCAGCCAAGGTGAAATCCTCGAACCTCGCAACACTGGTGCCCTTGATCGGTGCGGTCGCGCTCGGCATTACCGCGGCGTCACGCTTTCAAAGCTGGCGTCATGGTGATGGCGAGGCGGACGAGGACTGGGACGATGCCGATTGGGACGACGACTATCCGCCCGAAGACGAGCTGGAAGACGAATTGGCCTGACCGCAAACAAAAAACCCCGCCAATGGCGGGGTTTCCTTTTAAAGACAAACAACTAAGGCAGAGACCTCAAGCGTTTGCTTCGCGGATTTTCTTGGCTGCTTCCTTGTCGTAGGCCACGCCGCTCTTGTCGAAAAGCTGATCGAGCTCGCCCGACAGGGTCATTTCGGTGATGATGTCGCAGCCGCCGACGAACTCGCCTTTGACATAGAGCTGCGGGATCGTCGGCCATTCCGAGAAATCCTTGATGCCCTGACGAACATCGCCATCGGCGAGAACGTTAACGTCGCGATACTCGACATCCATATAATTCAGAACACCGGCAACGCGGCTCGAAAAACCGCATTGCGGCATCTCCTTGGTGCCTTTCATGAACAGAACGACATCGCTGGCGTCGATCATGTCCTGAATTTTCTGGCTAACATCGGTCATCATGAAGTTCCTTACTGGAGCGCCTTACTCGGGGGCTTTGGTGGTCAGCGCAAGCGCATGGAGTTCGCCATTGGGACCATCCATCTTGCCTTGCAGCGCCGCATAGACCGCGCGCTGCTGCTGGACCCGGTTCAGTCCGCGAAAGCTTTCGTCGACCACGGTGGCGGCATAGTGGTTGCCGTCGCCGGCAAGGTCCGTGATCGTGATCTCGGCTTTCGGAAATGTTGCCCGGATCAGGGCTTCGATGTCATGGGCTTCCATGGCCATGGCTATACCTCTTGCTGTTCAATAAGATGTAGGACAAGGCATCCCAACCCGCAAGGTCGCGCCACAGGAATGGCTCCAATGTCGGAAGTGGTGAGCGCGCACATCAAGCGTTCTTACATAATACCGATTATTAATTGTTTATTTGTTGGTAAAAAATGCGCCCCGTCGAGGTGGAAAACCTCGCTTTCCGAAGCCTTGGCGCCTGAAATCCTGCTGATGAATGTCCATGCGTGGCGGCACTTGCACAGCGCGAGATTTGCTGAAAACCCTTGTTTTGCCGAGGATTTCGCCTGCACGAAGGAGAAGTTCGGCCGGATTTTTGTTCGACAGTTGCGGGGGATTTTTGCCTGCATGCAGGCTCGATCCGCGGCCTTTCAGGAAGACGCGTTCCGAATGTCGCTTATGTCCAAAAAAGCGGCTTGCTTGACATTTACATCATGTATATCAAGTACTTATCGAAATTCAGCCGTCACACTTTCAAGCTCACGAGAACGGCGCCGGCAGCAATCAGTGCCACGCCCAGCCAGTTGATCGCGGCCAAACGCTCGCCCAGAAACAGCGCAGCGAGCACGGCAACGAAGACCACGCTCAGCTTGTCGATCGGCGCGACCCGCGAGGCCTCGCCCAGCTTCAACGCGCGGAAGTAGCACAGCCAGGACGCACCGGTCGCGAGCCCCGAGAGAACGAGGAACAGGTAGGTCTTGCCGGAGACGCTGCCGAGCGACTCCCACTGCCCCGTCATCACCACGATCAGCGCCAGCGCGATCAGGACCACAAAGGTGCGGATCAGTGTCGCGAAATCAGATCCGATCCCCGCAATGCCGACCTTTGCGAAAATCGCGGTCGAGGCGGCAGCAACCGCCGAGAGCAGTGCCCAAAACTGCCAGCTTTCGCTCAGAAGTTTCATTCTTTTCTCCAATCCGCAGCATTTCAGCGCCCGTCTTGCGAAACGGACTACCACGGCATGGTCGCAGGCGCATCCCCATGCTCCCGCTTCGTCCGCTCCGCCGTTGAGGATCTCTGACGTTTAGCGGAAACAATCTCGGATTCGTCATACTTTCGCCTGTAAAATGCGCTTAGCCTGACGCAGTGTTGCAATCAGCGCCTAGAGTTTGGCCAAGGGCCGGTTTGATCAAGGCCCACCCGACAGCCGTGCCCCAGTGCAGCCCCGCAGCAGCTCCGAAGGAAAGGACCGCATTTGCCCGTCAGCCCGCCCGTCTGCGATTTCGGCGCTACCGCACCGCCCTTCTCGTTGCCCGATACGACGGGGCGGATGGTGGGTCTCGATGATGTCGCAGGTCCGAACGGCACTCTGGTCATGTTCATCTGCAACCACTGCCCCTATGTGCAGGCCGTCATCGACCGGATTATACGCGACGCGCGCGATCTGCAGGAGTTGGGCATCGGCGTTGTCGCGATCTCGAGCAACGACGCAGAAATGCACCCGCAAGATGGCCCCCTCGCGATGAAGATCGAGGCCGAGATGCGCGGCTTTACTTTTCCTTATCTCTACGACGAGACCCAAAGCATCGCGCGCGCTTATGGCGCATCCTGCACCCCCGACTTTTTCGGCTATAATGGCACGCGGGAGCTGCAGTATCGCGGCCGTCTCGATGCTTCGGGCCGCAATCCCGCGCCTGCCGATGCCCGCCGCGAGCTTTTCGAAGCCATGTCCCAGATCGCCAAGACCAAAGAGGGGCCGCGCGAGCAAATCCCCTCGATGGGCTGCTCAATCAAATGGAAAACACCGTGAACACCTGTCTTGCCCCCTGCCCGATTGTCTTCGACCTCGACGGAACGCTGATCGACAGCGCGCCCGACATCCAATCCGCCGCGAATTTCGTTCTGGCAGATCACGACATCGCGTCGTTGACGCTCGACCAGATTCGCAGCTTCATCGGCGGAGGCGTTGATATCCTTTGGGAAAAAATCATCGCCGCCACAGGAATGGATCCCGCCGACCACGGCAAGCTCGTCGCGGCCTTCATGCAGCTTTATCACACGGCCACCTCGCTGACCGGCCTTTTCCCCGGCGTGCGCGAGGCGCTGGAAACCTTGGCGGAGCGCGGTCACCCCTTGGGGATCTGCACCAACAAGCCGCTCGGGCCGACCATGGCGATTGTCGAGCATCTGGGCATCGCGCCGCTCTTTTCCTTCGTCATCGGCGGCGATTCCCTGCCCGAGAAGAAGCCAGATCCCGCCCCGCTGCGGGCGGCTTTTGCCGGTCTGGGCGCGGATCCGAAGAACCCCAAGGGGATCTATGTCGGCGATAGCGAATATGATGCGATCTGCGCCTCGCGCGTGCCGGTGCCCTTCCTGATTTTCACTTTGGGCTACCGCCAGACGCCTGTCGAAGAGCTGCCGCATGCGTCGAGCTTCGACCATTTCGACCGCCTTCCCGCGCTGGTCGAGGCGTTGGAATTCGCATGAGCCCGCAGATCCGCGCTTTCATCTGGGATGTCGACGGCACTTTGGCCGAAACCGAAGAGGCCCATCGCCTGTCCTTCAACGAGGCCTTCGCGGCCGCGGGGCTGGGCTGGGACTGGGATCGGGCGGCCTATCGCCGCCTGCTTCTGACCACCGGCGGGAAAGAGCGGATCAGGGCCCATGCCAATGCGGTTGGTCTGGCGCTCGCGGACGAGCAGATCCGCGCGCTCCACGCGGACAAAACCCGTCGCTATACCCGCATGGTTGCCGAGGGCCGCGTCGCCCTGCGCCCGGGCGTTACAGAAATGATCGCAAAGGGCCGCGCCGCGGGTATTGCGCAGGCGATCGCCACCACCACGAGCCGTCCCAATATCGACGCGCTGGTCGAGGCGGCCTTTGCCCAGCCCGCCGATCGGGTCTTCGACGTGATCGCGGCGGGTGACGAGGTTATCACGAAAAAGCCCGCGCCCGACGTCTATCTGCTGGCCTTGTCACGGCTCGAGCTTGCCGCCGCCGATTGCATCGCCTTCGAGGACAGCCGTCCCGGGGCGGCTTCGGCGCGGGCTGCGGGGCTGCGCATTGTCCTGACCCCCTCGGCCTATACGGAAGGCGATGATTTCGGCGCGGTCGACTGGATGATCGCGGGGCTCGACGCGCCGCTTCCCCTTGATCTTGCGCGCCAACTCGGCTGCTCCGTCTAGGGCGGGAGCGGCCCCGCCCCACCACCGGCGTTTGTCCCGTGATGCTGCGACAAAGCTTTCCCTTGTTCTTGAGAATGCGGCTGCCTATCCCTAAATCGCAATCGAAAGGATGCTGCAATGTCACGCCAAGAGATATCCCCCGCTATTGACCCCGGTCACAGGGGAACGGTTTCCGGTGCTGGTCTGAACCCCGAAATTCAGGCCTTTTTCGATCAGGCCACGAATACGGTCAGCTATATCATCCGCGATCCCGCGAGCAGCCATGTTGCGGTCATCGATTCCGTGCTCGATTTCGACTATGCCTCGGGCCATACCGACACCCGCAGCGCGCAGGCGATCACCGATTTCATCACCGCTCGCGGCTGGACGACCGACTGGATTCTCGAAACCCATGTCCATGCCGACCATCTTTCCGCCGCACCCTTTCTGCAGGAGCGTTTGGGCGGCAAGATCGGCATCGGCGAACGCATCACCGTCGTGCAGGACACTTTCGGAAAAATCTTCAACGAAGGCACCGAATTCCAGCGCGACGGCAGCCAGTTCGACCGCCTTTTCGCCGAAGGCGACCGCTTTTCGATCGGCGCGCTGGAGGGCTATGTCCTTCATACGCCGGGCCATACGCCCGCCTGCCTGACCTATGTCATCGGCAATTGCGCTTTCGTGGGCGATACGCTCTTCATGCCCGATTACGGCACGGCGCGCTGCGATTTTCCGGGCGGCTCGGCGGAGATGCTCTATGGCTCGATCCAGAAAATCCTGTCGCTACCCGATGACACGCGGATTTTCGTAGGCCATGACTATCTGCCGGCGGGCCGCGAGGATTTCCAATGGGAAACCACCGTGGGCGAGCAGCGCCGCGCCAATATCCATATCGGCGCCAACCGCTCGCGCGAGGATTTCGTGACCCTGCGCGAGACCCGCGACGCCACCCTCGGCGCGCCGCGTCTGATCATTCCCTCGCTCCAGATCAATATGCGCGCTGGCCATATGCCGCCGCCCGAAGAGGACGGCCACAGTTATCTCAAGGTGCCGCTGAACAAGCTCTGAGCTTGACAGCGCCGCCCTTTGGAGTGAACCGTCGCGGGCAGCCTTTGCCTGCGACCATATGCCAAACGCCAATCAGACTTACGGAGCCGCCCCGATGGATCTGCGCCAACTCTCCCCGGAAATCGCCGTCACGCCGCAAATCGACATCGAGGATCTGCCCGCTCTTGCCGAGGCCGGTTTCCGGGTACTGATCAACAACCGCCCCGATCACGAGGTCGGCCCCGATCTCGACAGCATCGCCATGGGCCGCGCGGCCGAAGCGGCCGGTCTGACCTATTTCTACATCCCCTTCACCCCGGGCGAGATCACCCCCGAGATGATCACGGGCTTTGCCGAAGCCATGGCGGCCAGCGGCCCAAAGGTCGCCTATTGCCGTTCGGGCAACCGTTCCTCGGTGCTCTGGGGGCTGTCGCAGGCCGGAAAGCGCCCGACGGAAGAAATCATCGAGACTGCCGCCAATGCCGGTTACGATCTCTCGCCCGTGCGCCGTCTGATCGACTCGCTGGCTTCCTGAGCCGCAACCGCGAGCGCTCCGATGCCGCGCCCTGACCGCGCCCCGAGATGCACCCGCCCGCCGGCTCCGACCCGTTCGGAAGCCGTCGGAAGCGGGGCCTTCTCGTGAGCGCTCCGGCCCGCCGCGGGCTGCATCACCTGTGGCGCAATCCGCGCCAGATCCTGCCGATCCTCGACTGGGCACCACGCTATTCGCGCCAGACCTTCGGCGCGGATGTGCTGGCGGCGGTGATCGTCACGATCATGCTGATCCCGCAATCTCTGGCCTATGCGCTGCTGGCGGGCCTGCCGCCCGAAACGGGGCTTTACGCCTCGATCCTGCCGCTGGTCCTTTACACGCTTTTCGGCACTTCCAAGACGCTGGCGGTGGGGCCTGTGGCGGTGGTCAGCCTGATGACGGCCACGGCGGTCGGCGGGATTGCCGCCACGCGCGCGGTCGATCCGCTGGTGGCGGCGGCGGGGCTGGCGCTTCTGTCGGGGCTGATGCTGCTGGTGATGGGGTTTCTGCGGCTGGGCTTTCTGTCGGCCTTTCTGTCCCATCCGGTGATCTCGGGCTTCATCACCGCCAGCGGCATCCTGATCGCGGGCTCGCAGCTCCAGCATCTTCTCGGTATCAAAGCCGGAGGGCAAACCCTGCCCGATCTCGTCGCCGCGCTCTGGGGCGCTCTTGACCATAGCCAGATCGCCGCCATCCTGATCGGTTTGGGCTCGCTCGGCTTTCTCTTCTGGTCGCGCCGCAGCCTCGCACGGCTTTTGATCGCGCGCGGCATGCCCCCGCGTCCGACCCAGATCCTCGTGCGCGCCGCGCCCGTGCTGGCGATCGCCGTCACCACGTTTGTCTCGTGGTGGGGCGATCTCGCGGCCAAAGGTCTGCCGGTCGTGGGCACCATTCCACGCGGCCTGCCCGCCCTGTCCTTTCCGCGCCTCGACCCCGCCCTCTGGCTTGATCTCGCGCTTCCGGCTTTGGTGATCTCGATCATCGGCTATGTCGAGACCGTCTCGATCGCCCAAACGCTCGCCGCGAGGCGACGCGAGCGCATCGACCATGACCAGGAGCTTGTGGCGCTCGGCACGGCAAATCTCGGCGCGGCGGTGGCGGGCGGCTTTCCGGTGACGGGCGGTTTTGCGCGCTCGGTCGTGAATTTCGATTCCGGCGCGCAAAGTCAGGCGGCAGGCGCTTTCACCGCCATCGGCATGGCTTTGGCCACGCTCTCGCTCACGGGGCTTTTGTACCATCTGCCGCAGGCGACTTTGGCCGCGACCATCATCATCGCGGTCCTGTCGCTGGTCGATCTGCGCGGCCTGCCGCGGATCTGGGCCTATTCGCGCGCCGACGGGCTGACGATGGCGCTCACCATCCTCGCGACTTTGGGTTTCGGGGTCGAGCCGGGGATCGTCACCGGAGTCATCGTCTCGGCGATTTTGCACCTCTACCGCACATCGCGCCCGCATGTGGCGATCGTCGGCCAAGTGCCCGGCACCGAGCATTTCCGCAACATCGACCGCCACCATGTCGTGACCGCGCCCGATGTCCTGTCGTTGCGCATCGACGAGAGCCTCTATTTCCCAAATGCCCGTTTTCTCGAAGAAACGCTTTACCGCGAAGTCGCCGCCCGACCCCGGATCCGCCATATCGTGCTGATGTGTCCGGCGGTAAATGCGATCGACGCCAGCGCGCTCGAGGCGCTCGAGGCGGTCAACCTGCAACTCTTGACCTCGGGGGTGCGGCTGCATCTCTCGGAGGTCAAAGGGCCGGTCATGGACAGGCTGCGCCGCAGTCATCTGCTCGAACGTCTGGGCGGGCGGGTCTTTCTGACCCAGGCCGATGCGATGGCCGCGCTCGCGCCCGAGCTGACCGCCGAGACCCTCGCCCGTCCCCGCACGCAATCCGCGCGCGACGAGCGCGGGCTGTGCTGAAGGGGCCACCCGCAGACGCGATAACTGCTGGAAGGCGCAGGCAGGGCGTAACGTCACGGCCCTGCCGCCCGTCCCTGCGCGCGGCCCCGTCCCCGCAGGACGCGCCAAAGCCCGCGCATCGCCCCCCAATCCTGCGGCAATCTTGGGAACCAAATCGGGAAGTCCTTGGTTTTCTTGCCATTGACCGGGCTAAAAGAGACGGTCAAAACACGGCATCAGAGGAGAATTTTGGATGAACTCGATCATTTACATCGTCGGTCTCGTCGTCGTCGTCCTGTTCATTCTGGGACTTTTGGGGCTGCGCTAAACCAAAGCCACCATTTCTTCTGGTGTTTTCGGGCCTTCTGCGTTAGGGGGGCGCTACATCCTGAAAGGCCAGAATTGATGGACATTCGCAACATCGCGATCATCGCTCACGTTGACCATGGCAAAACCACCATGGTCGACCAGCTTCTGAAGCAATCCGGTTCCTTCCGAGAGAACCAAGCCGTGGCCGAACGGGTCATGGACAGCAACGACATCGAACGCGAACGCGGCATCACCATTCTTGCCAAAGCGACCAGCGTCGAATGGAAAGGCACGCGTATCAACATCGTTGACACCCCCGGCCACGCCGATTTCGGCGGAGAGGTCGAGCGGATCCTGTCGATGGTGGATGGTGTCTGCCTGCTGGTTGATGCTGCAGAAGGCCCGATGCCGCAAACCAAATTCGTCACCTCGAAAGCGCTCGCGCTCGGGCTTCGTCCGATCGTCGTGCTCAACAAGGTCGACAAGCCGGCCGCCGATCCCGATCGCGCGCTGGACGAGGTCTTCGACCTCTTCGCCAACCTTGGCGCCAATGACGAGCAGCTCGACTTCCCCCACCTCTATGCCTCGGGCATCGGTGGCTGGGCGGATCGCGAAGTGGACGGTCCGCGGACCGACCTCTCGGCGATGTTCGATCTGATCATCGAACACGTCCCCGCGCCCAAGCAAATGGAGCGCATCGACGAGCCCTTCGAAATGCTGGCGACCACCCTTGGCGCCGACCCGTTCATTGGGCGCATCCTCACGGGCCGCGTCGAAGCGGGCCGTGCAAAGGCCGGCGACACGATCAAAGCCATGTCGCGCAACGGCGACAAGGTCGAGCAGTTCCGCATCTCGAAGGTCCTTGCCTTCCGCGGTCTGACCCAGCAGCCGATCGACGAAGCCGTCGCCGGCGACATCGTGACCATTGCAGGCATGTCGAAAGCGACCGTGGCCGATACTTTGGCCGCGCTCGAGGTCAACGAGGCGATCCAGGCCAAGCCGATCGACCCGCCGACCATCTCGGTCACCTTCGGCATCAACGACAGCCCGCTGGCCGGTCGTGACGGCAACAAGGTCCAGTCGCGCGTTATCCGCGACCGCCTGATGAAAGAAGCCGAGACCAATATCGCGATCAAGATCGAAGACACGCCCGGCGGCGATGCCTTCATCGTTTCGGGTCGCGGCGAACTCCAGATGGGCGTTCTCATCGAGAACATGCGCCGTGAAGGGTTTGAACTGTCGATCTCGCGTCCGCGCGTCATCTTCCGCGAGGAAAACGGCGAGCGTCTCGAGCCGATCGAAGAAGCCATCATCGATGTCGATGACGAGTACACCGGTGCGGTGGTCGAGAAACTGACCGGCGCGCGCAAAGGTGACCTCGTCGAGATGAAGCCCGCCGGTCACGGCAAAACCCGCATCGTCGCCCATGTCCCCTCGCGGGGCCTGATCGGCTATCAGGGCGAATTCATGACCGATACGCGCGGCAACGGCGTTCTGAACCGCATCTTCCACAGCTGGGCCCCCTATAAAGGCCCGATCCAGGGTCGTCGTCAGGGCGTCCTGATCTCGATGGAAGACGGCGTTTCGGTGGCTTATGCTTTGTGGAACCTCGAAGAGCGCGGCAAGATGTTCATCGGCGCGCAAGAACAGGTTTATCAGGGCATGATCATCGGCGAGCATTCGCGCGACAACGACCTTGAAGTGAACCCGCTCAAGGGCAAGAAACTGACCAACGTCCGCGCCTCGGGCACGGATGAAGCAGTTCGCCTGACGACGCCCGTGCGCATGTCGCTCGAAGAGGCAATCGCCTATATCGACGATGACGAACTGGTTGAAGTCACGCCCAAGAACATCCGTTTGCGCAAGCGTCACCTTGATCCCCACGAGCGCAAGCGGGAATCCCGCAGCAGCTGATAACCTGCTTGACCCAACGGCAATTCACGCTTCCCGCAAGTGGCGAAACTGATAGACTATAGCTGACCCACAGGAACGCGAACAATGAATGGCAGTGGCAACAGATATCAGGAGCTGATCGCAATCGCCTTGCGCTCGCTCGACAACACAGGCCAGCTCCCGCATTCCCTGCAGGAGCTGGCGGCTTTGGCCGAAGTCCCGCAGAGCGAGATCGAGGAGGTTTTCCCCTCGATCCTGCTTTTGCGCGGCGGGCTGATCAACCACGGTCTGGCCCTGCTGGCCGAGGATATCCGTCAGGGTGTCGTCGCCGCGGATCCGGCCAACCCCTGCGCCCAGATCAAAGCCTTGGCGCGGGCCTATTTCACTTGGGGTTCGATGCATCGCGCGCTGTTTCGCGTCATGGCCTCGGCCCTTTTCGATCCCGAAATTGCCGCAAGCTCGGATTTCGACCTGCACCGCAATTCGATCCGCAATCTCATGGAAAAGAAGCTCCACGAGAGCCAGTCCCTCGGACAGATTCCGGCCGACCGCGATCTCGGTGTCGTCATGGCCAATCTTCATGCCGTGGTTCTGGGCATCAGCTCCATGCTGACGCAGGGCCGTCTCGACCCGTGGTACAAAGGTCCGGTTACCGATACCGAAGAACTGGCGTTGATGATGATCGAAGCTTTCCTCGAACAAACCATCCCGTATGAAGCCGCCATCCGCAACCAGCCGGAATAAGGCAGGACGCGCATCAGTCCATGCTCTGATGCGGTGATCCCGTCATGGTGCGCGGACTATCAACCGCGTCATGAAAAAAGCCCGTCTCTTGCGAGACGGGCTTTTTCTGTTGGGTGCACAAACCCACAGATCTGGCGGTCAGATCTGGCGCTCGGGCAGCTGGACCACAAGGCCGTCCATCTCGGGCGTCACTTTGATCTGGCAGGTCAAACGCGAACGCGCGGCATCCGGTTCGAACGCGAAATCCAGCATATCCTCTTCCATCGGCTCTTTGGCCGGAAGACGGTCGACCCAAGCGGCATCGACATAGACATGGCAGGTCGAGCAGGCGCAAGCCCCGCCGCAATCCGCGTCGATGCCGGGGATCCCGTTATCGCGCGCACCTTCCATAACGGTCATGCCGGGTTTGACGTCGACTTCGTGGGTCGTACCGTTGTGCTCGATGTAAGTAATCTTCGCCATGGTCATTTCCTTCAAAGACCTGTCGGAAATAGGGGATCACATCGCGAATGGAAAGCCCCATCACGCAGTCGCGTGGGCCGATTGCAGCCCAGGGCTGCAATCAGGCGTTGCAGGGGGCAAACCGCCCTTAAACGCGGCGCAGCGCCAGCACCGCATTCAGCCCGCCAAAGGCGAAAGCATTGCTCAGAACCACGTCGACTTTGGCGTCGCGCGCGATATTGGGCACGACATCCAACGCGCATTCCGGATCTGGCTCCTCATAGCCGATGGTCGGCGCGATCACGCCATCCTTCAGCGCCATGAGGCAGGCTAGAAGCTCGACCGCGCCGGTGCCGCCGATCAGATGGCCATGCATCGATTTCGTCGAGGAAATCATCAGCCGGTCGGCATGGGGCCCGAAAGCCTTGGCCACGGCCGCGCATTCGGTCTTGTCGTTGGCCGCCGTACCGGTGCCGTGGGCATTGATGTAGCCGACCTCTTCGGGATTGATCCCCGCATCGAGCATCGCGCCCGAAATCGCCCTTTGCGCCCCGATGGCCGAAGGCATGACGATATCCTGCGCGTCCGAGGTCATCGAGAAACCGATCACCTCGGCGATGATATCGGCACCCCGCGCCACCGCGTGATCGAAATCCTCGAAGACGAAGACGCCCGCGCCCTCGCCCTGAACCATGCCGTTGCGTGTCGCCGAAAACGGACGGCAGGCGTCTTTCGACATGACGCGCAGACCTTCCCATGCCTTCACGCCGCCAAAGCAGAGCATGGATTCCGACCCGCCCGTCAGCATGACGGTCGCCGCTCCCGAGCGGATCATGTTGAAGGCCAGACCCATCGCATGGTTCGAGCTGGCGCAGGCGGTCGCAACGGTGAAGCTCGGTCCCAAAAGCCCGTATTCCATACTGACATGCGAGGCGGCCGCATTGTTCATCAGCTTGGGCACAACGAAGGGATGAACGCGGTTCTTTCCCTCTTCATAGACGGTCCGGTAATTCTCGTCCCAGGTGTTCACGCCGCCGGCGGCGGTCCCCAGAACCACGCCCGAGGTCAGCCCGAGATCGCCGTCGAAAACCAGTCCCGACTGCTCGACCGCCTGACGTGCGGCCAGCATCGTGAATTGGGTAAACTTGTCGTACAGGACGATCTGCTGGCGGTTGAAGTGATCCTCGGCCTTCCAGTCGCGCACCTGACCGCCGATGCGGATGGTCAGACGTTCGACATCGCGGAATTCGAGCGGACCGATACCGCTGCGCCCCTCGCGCATCGCCTCGAAGGTCGAGGCGACGTCAAAGCCGAGCGCATTGACCGTCCCTGCCCCGGTGATCGCGACGCGGCGCTCGCCGGTCGCGACCTTGCCCATGATCGCGCGGCCGATCATGACGCGGGCGAATTTGGTGGCCTTCTTCACCTTACCGGCTTTGCGGCCCTTGTCGAATTTGGATTTCTTCGGGCTCATCCCTTTTCGGCCACGAGCTTTTCGACGGCGGCAAGGATCGTGCCCATGGTCGAAATGTCGAATTCCGACTTCTCGGGCTCGTTGGCATTGAAGGGAATGGTGATGTCGAACGTCTCTTCCAGCGCGAAGATCGCCTCGACCAGACCGAGGCTGTCGATGCCCTGATCCTGCGGCGAGGCCGAGAAATCGATCTGGTCGGGTTCGAGCATCGCCTGCTCTGCAATGATCGCAAGGATGCGGTCGCGGATGTCTGCGGTCATATCGGCCTCCATTCAGCCCTTATCGAGCAAGTTCTTGACAGTTTCCTGAAGCTGCGCGACCTGGGTGTAAAGCCTCGGCAGCCGGCGGATGTTTTTCTGCGCCTCGATATGGGTTTGCATTTTCACGGCAGGGCTGCCGAGAATGACGCGCCCCGCTGGAACATTCGTATAAATGTCCGTGCCGCCTCCGGCAATCACATCGTCGCCGATGAAGATATTGTCGGAAACGCCGACTTTGCCGCCCAAAACCACGCGGTTGCCGACACGGGTCGATCCCGCGACGCCGGCCTGACCGGCCAGAAGACAATCCTCGCCGATCTCGCAGTTATGGCCGACCTGAACCAGGTTATCGAGCTTGGTGCCGCGACCGATGCGGGTCGCGCGGATCGTGCCGCGGTCGATGCAGGCATTGGTGCCGATCTCGACATCATCGCCGATCTCCACGCCGCCGAGCGAATGGATGCGGACCCAGCGCTGCTCGCGGATCTCGGCGCGCTCGCCCAGATTGTCGCGGATTTCCTCGACACCCGATTTCTCGGGGGTGACGAAGGAAAAGCCGTCGCCGCCGATCACCGCATTGGAATGGAGGATGAAGCGCGCGCCGATCGTCACGCGGTGATGGATGCGCGCGCCGGCATGGATCAGGGCATCATCGCCGATCCGCGCGAAATCCCCGATCGAGACATGCGAATGGATGCGGGCATTCCTGCCGATGCGCACGCCCTCGCCGATGACGACAAAAGGCCCGATCGCCGCGCCTTCGCCGATCTCGGCCGAAGGGTCGATGATCGCGGCGGGATGGATGCCGGCCGCTGGACCTTTGGCCGGATCGAAGCTGCGCGTCAGCCCCGCCATCGCCAGACGCGGACGGCTGACCAGAACGGCGGCAATCTGGCCGTAGGCTTCCGGATCGGTCCCCTCAGCCAGAAGCGCGATCCCGCCCGGTTTGAGCTTGGGCAGGTAATCCGGCCCCGTCGCCAGAGCGATCTGGTTCGGTCCTGCATCCGCAGGTTCCGACGCCCCCGTCACGGCAATGGAGCCATCCCCCCAGAAGCGGGCATCCAGAGCCCGCGCAAGATCGGCAATGGTCAATGTCATATCGGCATCCCCCTGTGTTCCAGAGGGATTTACTCGCCCGAGGCGAAACTTTCCAGTCCGGCGCGCATCAAAGCCGCGTAGACCGGCTCGTCGCGGTCATAAACATCGGGGTAGCGACGGATCTTGCCGCTCTCGTCGGGGAAGGTCGTGAAATAGACGAGATGCACCGGAACATTGGGTTTCAGCGCCAGCCAGCTTTCCTTTTTGCTGTCGAGCGCGCGCTGGAACATCGCCTCGGGCGTCTCGGTCTGGGGACGCAAAAGCTCGTAGGCGAGATCGAACGGTTTGCCGATCCGGATGCAGCCATGCGAATAGGCGCGCGAGGCATTGTTGAAGAGATGCTTCGTTGGCGTGTCGTGAAGATAGATGTTCCAAGGGTTGGGGAAGATGAATTTCACCAGACCCAAGGCATTGTCGTCACTGGGTTTTTGCCGCATGCGATAGGGGAAGTTGCTCGCATTGTACTTGCTGAAATCGATGCGGTCGCGCGCGATCACGTTGCCGTTGCCGTCGACGACATCGATATGGGAGACCGCGTTGCGGTTGCTTTGCAGGCGCGGCAGATATTCCTTGACCGTGATCGAGCGCGGCACGTTCCAGCGCGGATTGACCACGAGATACTCCATCTCGTCCGAAAATTCCGGTGTGCGGAAATCCTCGTTCGATTTGCCGATCACCGTGCGGGTCTGGAAGACCTCGACCCCGCCTTCCATGATCCGCGCATTATATTCGGGCAGATTGACCCAGACGTTGCGTGCCTGAAGATCGTGACCGACCATCCAGCGCATCCGCTCTAGCGCGATCAGAACTCCGTGATCACCAGCCGAAGCCCCTTTGTTGAGGCGCGCGACCGTGCGCGGACCCGCAACGCCATCGGCCGGAAGCCCTGCGCGTTCCTGATAAAGCGCGACCTGAGCCGCAAGCGGCGCGTCAAAGACGGTCGCCGCAGTTTCGGGCGCACCCGCATCGAAGCCGATCGAGGCAAGCCGGACGCGCAGAGCCGCAACCGCTTCGCCGGTCGTGCCGAGTTTCCAGACACCCTCGGCCACTTCGGGCGTGCCGGGCGGCGCGATCAATTCGGCCTTGGCCCCCAGAGCCTTTTGCAGGGCTTTATAGCGGGCATCCTGCGGTTCGAGCGCGACGAGCATCGCCTCCGGATCCGGGCTTTGCGCGAAATCCTTGAGCAGATCGGCCGTCTCGGGACGCAGAACCTCGCGTTTGATGGTGGGATCAACGCGTTTGGGATCGAGGATGCCGCCGCCGACATCATGGCTCCAGCGGGCGAAGACGCGGGCAAAGGCCAGTTCGGTCTCGGCCGAGGTCCCGCCCTGCCCGTCCAGTTCGTGCAGGCGAAGCGGTTCGTAACGCGCGGGCGGCAACCCGTGTTCGGGCGCGCGGGCGACAGCCTTGATCAAGGCGGCGCGGCGCGATTGCCCCTCGGGTCCGGTGAAAACCGGCCGGAGGCTGTTCGTGCCGTAGAACTCCGCAAGCCCCGGCTGGCGCGCGACTGCGCGTGCCAAAGCCATCTCGCTTTCCGAGAAAACCAGACGCGGTGCGGGGGCCGCAGCAACAGGCACCGTTTCGATCCCCTGCGCGGGCGCAAGCCCCGGCAAAGTGAAAGCCGCCATGGCAAGGGAGGCGAGAATCACCCGTCTCTTTGTGCTGCCCATCATTGCGCCCAATTCCTCATCTTCGCGTTTTCCGGCACATTAACCTGTTTCGGTTGTCCGCATCCATCCGCACCCTGCGGCGGGAAAGGCAAAACGGGCATTTTGGTCACCCCCGCGTTGCAAAGTCGCAACAGCTTTAATCAATCAATAACTTACCCTATGCCGAAGGGGGCATATCGGCAATATTTTGCCGAAATTCTTGCCAAATCCTTTCCGAGGAAACTATCCCGGTTTCGTAATCGCGAAGTTGGTGACATATTCTTAGCAAGTTCCGGATACAGCCGGGCTGCCACCCAGAATGAGTGGCAAATGCAAACGAAGCAGGACAGGCGATCTGACATGACGTTTGAGACACTTTCCCGCCGCGGAGTTCTGGGTGTATTCGCGGCTACGACCGTTGTTGCAGCGCCGGTGATGGCCAATGCATTCGGTATTTTGCGCGGTGCCGGTGATATCCGCCGTATCAAGATGTATTCGGGCCGTACGGGCGAAAGCATCGACACGGTTTATTGGGTCGAAGGAAAATACATCCGCGACTCGCTGAACGAGATCAACATTTTCATGCGCGACTGGCGGACAGGTCAGGCGATCGGGATCGACCCGCGCATGATCGATGTGGCTGCGGCCTCGCACCGCCTGCTGCAAACCAACGAACCCTATATGATGCTGTCGGGCTACCGCTCGCCCAAGACCAATGCGATGCTCCGCTCGCAATCGTCGGGTGTGGCGCGCAACTCGCTCCATATGTCGGGCAAAGCTGCCGACCTGCGCCTCAAGTCGCGCTCGGTTGCGCAAATGACCCGCGCCGCACAATCGTGCAATGCCGGTGGCGTCGGCCGCTACTCGCGCTCGAACTTCGTGCACATGGATTGCGGCCCTGTCCGCCACTGGGGCGCATAAGGGCCTCGGGCCCTCGCCTCCCTTCAGCAGCGTTCCGGCGGACTAACCCAAGCCCCCTTGCTTAAACCCGCCCTTAGAGGCGGGTTTTGCTTTTCACGCCTACCGATGTTCCGGAAAGCATGCGGCCCGCCTGTCCTTAGCGCAGACGTGGCGGCAGAGAGGGGTCGCGTTTGGGCGCGGGCTCTGGCGCAGGCGGTTCGGGAACTTCGAGCAAAAGCGCACCCTGCGGCAGTTCGACCTCGGAGAAGCCGACATCGACCCCGCCCTCGATCGGCGGCAGAAAGGCGAAAAGCTCGGCGAAAGCCTTGGCCAAGGCCGGACGGCGGTCCTCGGTGCAGCCGTGGATCAGCAGCAGATGCCCGCGCCGCCCGTCCGGCCAAACCGCGGCAACCAGCGCCGCGCGGCTCGCAAGTCCCGCCATATCCGACAGGCGCTGCGACAGCGGCTCGATGAACAGCGAAACCGCCTCGGGCGTGGGAGCGGTCATCCACGAGGGCCGCAAAGTGCCGCCCTCGTCGGGGGTATTGGCAAGCGCCTGCCCCAACCAGTCCAGCGCGCCCCCATCGAGAAACATCTCGGAGGGCTGACCCGGATTGACCAACAAGGCGTGCCCCTCCTGCGCCAGCATCGCGGCGAGGACGCGCCCCGGCATGGCCGCATAGGCCACCGCGCGCCCGAAGAAACCGGCAAGCCTGTCCTCGGTATCGCAGGCCAAAGCCGAGGTCGTGCCGGAAAGATCGAAAATCTCCATTTCGGCGCGATCATGGCTCGGCTCGGCGGTCAGGGCGACGTAAAGCTCGGTATCGGCAAGGCGCGACAGGATGCGCGCACGGGCGATCTCGGAGGCTTCGTGAAAAGGGATCGGGCTCAGATCATCCAGCGCTGTCATCTCTCGTCTCTCAATCTTTGGGCCAGCTCGGCGCGCATGGCGGGGAGCAGTTCGTTTTCAAACCACGGGTTGCGCCGCAACCAGCCGGTATTGCGCCACGACGGATGTGGCAAGGGCCAGCAACGCGGCGCATGGCTGCGCCAATCGGCCACCGTCCGCGTGACATTATCCGTCCCGAGATGCCAGCGCTGCGCATAGGCTCCGACCAGAAGCGTCACGCGCGGTGACATCTTTGCCAAAACCCGCGCGCGCCAGGTCTCGGCGCATAGGCGCGGCGGCGGCAGGTCGCTGCCCTTCGCATCATAGCCCGGAAAGCAGAAAGCCATCGGCACGATCGCGATTTTTGCCTGATCGTAGAAAACCTCGGGCGTGATCCCCATCCAGTCGCGCAGCCGGTCGCCGGAGCGGTCGGCAAAGGGGCGCCCGATCTGCTGGACCTGCATGCCGGGCGCCTGCCCGACGATCAGGATCCGCGCCGCGGGCGAAAACCACACCACAGGACGTGGCGCATGATGCGTCGCACTGGCCGCGAAACGGGCGGCGCAAAGCCGGCAGGCCCTTATTTCGTTCTCGAGCTCCATGACCTATAGATAAGACCTTGCAGGAGCGCCAAAAAGTCCCGAAACAGGGCCTTTTTACCCAATGCCTGAAGCGGGCGGTGTTAAGGACGCCTTCACTCTTTGGTGCCAGAGTGGACAGCAGCCGCCCCGACGCCTAAATTCCCACGGGTATTCATCCTTCCCTTCGCGGCGGAGGATACTTAATTTGACGTTCATGCCGCTTCACCCGCTTCGGGTCGCCCTGCGGATGCGAGGCCGTTTGATGTTAGAATTCGATAATGTTTCCAAGTCGTTCTGGACCGGAACCCAACGCAAGGTCATCCTCGACCAAGCGTCATTCCGCATCGAACCCGGCCGCTCTTTGGGCATTTTGGCTCCGAACGGTACCGGCAAGACGACGCTGATCAATATGATGTGCGGGCTCGAGCAGCCCGACGAAGGCACGATCAGGCGCGAATGCCGCATCTCCTTTCCGCTCGGCTTCATGGGCGGCATCGTCTCGAAACACAGCGCCAACGAGAATGCGCGTTTCATCGCAAGGATTTACGGCCTCGATCCCGATTACGTCGAAGCCTTTTGCCGCTGGTTGACCGATATCGGCGAGTATTTCGACATGCCGGTCGGCACCTACAGCTCGGGTATGCGCTCTCGCTTTACCTTCTCGCTGCTGTTGGCGCTGGAATTCGATATCTACCTGATCGACGAGGCCATGCCCCAGACCACCGATGTCGAATTCAACCGCAAAGCCGGTGCGGTTCTTTTTGATCGTCTCAAGACCTCGACGGTGGTAATCGTGTCGCATCAGGCCTCGACCATCGAGAAATTCTGCCGCTCTGCCGCAGTGTTGCGTGACGGACGGCTCTATATGTTTGAAACCCTCGACGAGGCGAAACAATATTATGACTACACCGCCTAAGGCCCGCGTTTTCCGCCTCAGCCGTTCGGAATCGGTTGTCGCTGCCGCCCGCGACGAGGCGGGTGCGGCCGGAGAGCGCAAGATCCGCATCGAGGTTCAAAAGTCCGCGGGCGAAAACGGTGCCGCGGCGTCCGCGCAGAATGCGCGACCCGATCAGGGCACCCGTCCCTCCGCATCCGGCCAAACGCCCGAGCATCCGCTCGAGGATCTCTTTGCGACCGGCGCGCAAGACGACGGCTTTGGCGACATGAAATTCGGCGATGCGCTCGGGACGACCCAAAATGCCGCACAACCGGCGGGCCAACCCACGCCTGCAGCCGCCGCCCCGCAGGCCAGGGGCGAGCCGCGCAGTCTCGAGGCCCGCATCGCGGCCGTTCGCGCCGAAAACCTGACCGACCGGCAACTGCGTATGGCGCGCCGGATTGCGGCGATGAACGACATCACCGTCGAATCGGATTACGAAGCAATCGTGCTTCTGCGCGACCGCGGCATCGACCCTTTCCACCGCACCGAAGTCGGCAAGCTGCTGTCGACCGAAGGGACGAAATCCCAGAAAACCGCGCCTTCGGGCTCATCGGTGGCCTTGTCGAAGATCACTCCCAAAAGCCGCATGCCGGCGCTTCCGACCGATAGTCCGGCCCTGCCCTCGCGCGAGCAACTGACCGAAGATCGCCGCGCCGCCGAGATCTACCGCATCCAGCGCGATATCGCACGTCGCCGCCGCCGCAAGATCGCGATGCTGGTCGCGCGGCTGTCGGCTTTTGTGGCACTGCCGACCGTTCTGGCGGCCTATTACTACTTCTGGGTCGCGACACCGCTTTACGCGACCGAATCCCAATTCCTCATCCAGCAGGCCGACCAGTCGAGCTCGGGCGGTTTGGGCGGCCTGTTCGGCGGAACCCAACTCGCTACCAATACCGATTCCGTTGCGGTGCAAAGCTATCTGACCTCGCGCGACGCCATGCTGCGCCTCGATCAGGAGCTTGGCTTCAAAAAAGCGTTTCAGGACCCGTCGGTCGATCCGATCCAGCGCCTGAACCCGGATGCCACCAACGAAGAAGCTTATAAAGTTTATAAAAAATCGGTCAAAATCGGTTATGATCCGACCGAGGGCGTCATCAATATGGAGGTGATCGCCCCCGATCCGAAGCTCAGTCAGGAGTTTTCGGTCGCGCTGATCAAATATGCCGAGGGACAGGTCGACCAGATGACGACGCGCCTGCGCTCGGACCAGATGAAAGGCTCGGCCGAAAGCTATGGCGATGCCGAGGAACAAGTGCGGGTCGCGCAGCGCCGCGTACTCGATCTCCAGCAAAAGCTGGGCGTTCTCGACCCCGCCGCCGAGGGAACGGTGGTAATGACCCAAATCGCCGAGCTCGAGCGCCAGCTCAACGCCAAGCGGCTGGAACTCGGCCAGCTTCAGGCCAACGCCACCCCCAACCGCAGCCGCGTAGCCGGTGTGCGCGGCGATATCGAGCGCCTCGAAGGCCTTATGGTCGACACCCGCGCCCGACTGACCGAAGGCAATGCCGCCCGCGGCTCTCTCGCCGCGATTTCCGGCGAGATCCGCATCGCCGAATCCGACCTTCTGACCCGTCAGGAGCTGCTGGCTGCGGCCGCCGCCCAGATGGAAACCGCCCGGATCGAGGCGAACAAACAGGTGCGCTACCTCTCGCTCTCGATCTCGCCGATCGCTCCCGATCAGGCGACCTATCCCAAAGCTTTCCAAAACACGATCGTGGCTTTTCTGATCTTCTCGGGCATTTATCTCATGCTCTCGCTGACCGCCTCGATCCTTCGCGAACAGGTATCCTCATGAAACATGTCACCGCCCGCAATGTTACCTTCGGCAACGACCTGCCGCTCTGCCTGATCGCAGGCCCCTGCCAGCTCGAAACCCGCGATCATGCGTTCATGATCGCCGATGTGCTGGCAAAGGCCTGCGAAAAATCGGGGACCGGCTTCATCTTCAAGGCCAGCTACGACAAGGCCAACCGCACATCGCTTTCGGGCCGCCGCGGCGTCGGCATCGACGAAGGGCTCGCCATTCTCGAAGCGGTGCGCAACGAGTTCGGCTGCCCGGTCCTGACCGATGTTCACGACATCCCTCAGGCCCGTGCCGCAGGCGAAGTCGTCGACGTTTTGCAGATCCCCGCCTTCCTGAGCCGCCAGACCGATCTCCTACTGGCGGCAGGCGAAACCGGTGCCGTGGTCAACGTCAAAAAAGGCCAGTTCCTCGCGCCTTGGGACATGCCCAATGTCGCCGACAAGGTTGCCTCGACCGGCAATGATAAAATCCTTCTGACCGAACGCGGCGCGAGCTTTGGCTACAACACGCTTGTGACCGATATGCGCAGCCTGCCGATCATGGCCCGCACCGGCTATCCTGTGATTATGGATGCAACCCATTCGGTGCAGCAGCCGGGCGGTCAGGGCGGATCGACGGGCGGCCAGCGCGAGTTCGCGCCCGTCATGGCGCGCGCCGCCGTCGCGCTCGGCGTTGCCGGCGTCTTTATCGAGACCCACGAGGATCCCGACAACGCGCCCTCCGACGGTCCGAACATGATCCGGCTCGAGCAGATGCCCGAATTGATCGAATCGCTGACCCGTTTCGACCGGCTCGCGAAATCCGATCCGGTCATGCGCTGAAGCGGAACTGATCCGGCGCTTCGCGGCGCGGGATCGGGTATCAGCCCCGCAAGATGGCCTTGGCTGCCGCTTCGGCGGAGGCCCAGGCCCATTGGAAGTTATAGCCGCCAAGCCAGCCCGTCACATCGACGACCTCACCGATGAAAAACAGACCGGGCTGGAGGCGGCTTTCCATACTCCGCGCATCAATCCCCTTGGTGTCGACGCCGCCGACCGTCACTTCCGCGGTCCGCCACCCTTCCGAGCCGACCGGACGCAGGCGCCAGGCATTGATTCGCGCCGCGATCTGATCGAAGTCGCGATTCGAGAGATCCGCGAATCGCTTGGTCGCGAATCCCAGTTCCGCCGCAACCGAATCGGCCAAACGCGTGGGCAGCCAATTGCCGAGCGCCGTCGCAACCTGCACCCGTCCCAGCTGCCCGCGCGCGCCGCGCAACAGCGCCGCCATATCCGCCTCGGGCGCAAGATCGACGCTCACTTCCTCACCGGGTCGCCAGAAGCTCGAAATCTGGAGGATCGACGGGCCGGACAGCCCGCGATGGGTAAAAAGCAACGCATCCGAAAAACGCGTCTGCGCTTTGCCCTTTCCGTGGCTGGTCTGTGCCGGCAGAGCGACGCCTGCCAAGGGCTTGCACAGGTTCAGATCCTGTTCGGCAAAGGTCAAAGGCACCAGACCGGGCCGCGTCTTGATCAGCGCGTGACCAAAGCTCTGCGCGATCTCGTAGCCTACGCCGGTCGCCCCCATCTTGGGGATCGAGCGGCCGCCGGTCGCGACCACAACCTGATCGGCGCGGATCGGGCCGTCGGTACTGTGGATGACAAAGGCGCTGCCGTCGTGATGAAGCCCGCGAACCCCGCATTCAAGCCGCAGCTCGGCCCCGCGCATGCGCTCGAGCAAAAGATCGACGATCTGGCGCGCACTTCCGTCGCAAAAAAGCTGCCCGAGGGTCTTTTCATGCCAGGCAATCCCCGCGCGGTCGATCAGCGCAACGAAATCGCGCGGACTATAGCCCGCCAGAGCCGAAGCCGAAAAACGCGGATTGGCCGAGAGGAACCGCTCATAGCTGGTCGCGAGATTGGTAAAGTTGCACCGCCCGCCCCCCGAAATCCGGATCTTCTCTCCGGGTTTCGCGGCATGATCGAGCACCATAACCCGCTTGCCCGAGCCCGCCAGAGAGCCTGCACAGAATAAACCGGCAGCGCCGGCACCAAGAATTGCAATGTTCACACTATTCATATGCGCCGCATATCGGGGTGTCACAGTTTCGACAAGATTTTTTCCCGAATGGGCTTGCAGCCGCCGAACAGCTTGGCTAGATACAGCCTCACAGTTGGGGCGTGGCCAAGTGGTAAGGCGTCGGTTTTTGGTACCGTGTACCGTAGGTTCGAATCCTACCGCCCCAGCCAGATCTTTCTTGAATTGCAGTGACTAAGCGCTTCGGCGCAGACCGAGCCGTCCAAGGCATGTCGGGAATTTTTTGGTGCAACCCCATGAGCACCTGCGCTTGGGTTACCGTCTAAATTTTCCCCTATCCCCCGCCGCAATTCTTCGGTGTCGGGCCAGGCGATCGCGACCTCCCAACCGCACGCAATCCCGCCGGACTTAGGCGGGCCGTTTCGACGGGTATCGGGAAAGCGCCGGAACAATTCGGGGCATGATCGGACGGAGCTTCATTCGGTATCTTGGGATTTTACCGATGCACCAGTCTCGCTGATCACTCGGCGATCACGAGCATCGCTAACGGCAAAACCAGCGGGCATTGCCAGCCGGCAGCATTATCCGCGTTCATGTTTTTTGGAAAATTTGGCTGGGGCGGTAGGATTCGAACCTACGGTACACGGTACCAAAAACCGACGCCTTACCACTTGGCCACGCCCCAACTGCGGACTATCTAGCCAACCTCTCGGGTGGCTGCAACCCCGCAAAAGACAAGATTTCACCTGAAATCGAAAACAATCGTATTTTCTTTGCCTCCGCCTTAGAAAATCTCGGCAAGTTGCTGTTATCTTTGGGTATAAATAGACATGTTCCGTGCATTAATACGCTTGAACCCCTCGCGCCGGTAGCCCTGCAAGCCCGCAGCCCCCTTGTGAAGGCCAACCGCAGCACGCGCGCATCGTTTCCCCGCCAAAATCCGCAGGACCAAATCTCCCAAAGCCTGCCCCTCGCCCGGGCAAGATCCCTATCCCCCGTCTTCCTCTGGCTTTCCGCATTCGGCCCTGTAGGTGAAGGCGGGTAAGTCACACAGATCTCGCGCAAAATTTGTTGACTAGTATGGAAGAACACGGCTATCCAAAACGCAGGGAGACCGAAGATGAAGACGAATCTCGCCACCAATCTCGAACAAGGCGCGGCGGTCGGACCGCAGCTCTACCGCATCCTGCGCGAGCGCCTCATTCGCGGCGAGCTTGCGCCCGGGATGCGCGTTTCCGAAACCGAAATCGCCAGCGCCTATGCCGTATCGCGCCAGCCGGTGCGTGAGGCCTTCATCAAACTGGCCGAAGAGGGGCTGGTCGAGGTCCGCCCCCAGCGCGGCACCTTCGTCAGCCTGATCTCGCTACCCGCAGTGATGACCGCGCGCTTCATCCGCGAGGCGGTCGAAGCCGATATTGCCCGCCGTCTGGCGGAGACCGCCGATGACGCCATGATCACGCGGCTGGATGCGGCCATGGACGAACAACGCGCGCTCGGCCCCGATGCGCCGGGCGAGGCATTCATGCGCCTCGACGAGGAGTTCCACCGCGCGCTGGCCGAGCTGCTGGATCAGGCCGCCGTCGCCGACCACCTCGAGACGCTCAAGACCCAGATGAACCGTGTCCGCCATATCAGCGCGCGCCAGTTTTCGCGCGAGCGTCTGGTCAGCCAGCATGGCGAGATCGTCGAAGCGATCCGTGCCAGGGACGCCGCGCGGGCCGATCACGCGATGCGCCTGCATCTGCACGAGATCGTGGTCGATCTGCCGGGAATTGTCGCGACGCAGGCGGGGCTCTTTTCGGGTCTGGACGCTTTGGACAAAATGGTCTGACGCAGATGCAATTTGACGCACAGCGCGCCCCAGCCCCCAAGACCGGTACCGCCGCAAAAGCCGCGACACTCGCCTTGCGGTTCCGCCATGACTGGCTGCCCCAATGGCTTGCACGGGTCGGCGATCCTGTCGGCGGCGGCGTCTTCGATGCTTTGGACGCGCAGGGCCGGCCCGATCCGTTGGCCGACAAGACGGTACTGACACAGGCACGCATGCTCTTTACGCTCGCCCATTTGGCCATGCTCACCGAGGACAATGCCACGCTTGTGCAGGCCGCAGCGCGCCAATATGGCGTGCTCGCGCGCTACCGCAAGGGCAACGGGCTCTATTGCCGCGCCTTGACCCACGCGGGGCAGCCGACGGGGCGCGTCGCGGATGGGCTGGCGCGCAGCTATGACCAAAGCTTCGTGCTTCTGGCCCTGGCGACATGGGCGCGGCTGTCGCCCTCGGCCGTATTGGACCGTGAAATCGCGGATTGCCTCGCGGCGATCGACCGGCACCTGACCGATCCCGCAACCGGCCTCCTGATCGAGGATGACGGCGTAAGCGATCCGGCAGCGCCCGATGCCCCGCTGCGCTCGCAAAACCCTCATATGCATCTTTACGAGGCCTATCTTCAGGCTCACGAGATGGCATGCGGGGAAACCGGCATCGATTGGCTGGCCCGCGCCGCAGATCTGCGCGCTTTGGCTTTGCGCCACTTTTTCGATGCCCAAAGCGGCAGCATCCGCGAATGGGTCGCTCCCGATCTGTCGCAGGCCCCGGGCGATGCGGGCCTGCGCCGCGAGCCGGGGCATCAATATGAATGGGCGTGGCTTTTGAACCGCGAGGCAGATTTCTCGGGGGACGGGAGGCTGCGCGGCATCGCCGCAAAGCTGTGCGCCTTTGCGGACCGCCACGGGATCGCGACCGACGGCCCTCTGGCCGGTGCGGCGCTTGATGCGATCACCCCTGCAGGCGCGGTGCTTGAAAACAATCTGCTGCTCTGGCCCCAGACCGAGGCGATCAAGGCTTTCGCCATTCGCCATAGCGCCGGAGAAGCGGCAATGGGCGCGCGCGCGCAGGCGCTTTTCATCCTCATGTGCGAACGCTGGTTCGAGGGCGGGCTTTGGCGCAACCAGCTTGCGCCGGACGCCTCGGTTCTTTGGCCCGAGACGCTGACGCGGCTGGTCTATCATCTTGTACTGGCGCTGACGGAGGGCGTCCGTGCGGGGTTATGGCCGGGGGAAAAACACGGCTGACTATCAACAAAAGGGAGAGAGATGTTGACGATCAGGACTTTGGGACTTTCGGCACTGCTTTTGTGCGGCAGTGCATTGGGCGCGATGGCGGAGATCAAATTCGCGCTTTCGACGTCGCAAAACGCGACCGATCCGCTGGCAATCGCCATGGAGGCCGCCGCGACCCGTATCGAGGAGCGCAGCAAGGGCGAGATCGACGTCACCGTCTATCCTTCCTCGCAGCTCGGCTCGGACAATGACGTGCTCGAACAGATCCGTAACGGCGCGGCGGTCGCGGTTCTGGTCGATGCGGGCCGACTGGCCCCCTTCCAGAAAGAGCTCGGCATCCTTTCGGCGCCCTATCTCGTCGACGAATGGACGCAATATGCGGCCATCACCGATTCCGAGCCCTACAAGGCATGGGTCGAAGAACTGGCCTCGTCGGCGCAACTGCGGCTTTTGAACTACAACTGGTTCCAGGGCACGCGCCAGATGTTCACCAAAGCGCCGGTCACCAAACCCGCCGATCTCGCGGGCGTGCGCGTGCGTACCATCGACGCGCCCGGCTGGCTTGCAACCGTGAATGCGATGGGCGCGACCGCCGTGCCGATGCCCTGGTCCGAGGTCTATTCCGGCCTCCAGCTTGCGGCGATCGACGGGGCCGAGGCGCAATTGACCGGCGCCTACGGGATCAAGCTGCACGAGGTGACGGGCAACCTCGCCTTCACCAACCACGTCCAGCTCGTGACCGGCCTGACCACCTCGGAAGCATGGTTCAAGAACCTCTCGCCCGAGCACCAGACCATTCTGGTCGAGGAACTGGCCCGCGCCGGTGACGAGGCTTCGGCCGCAACCGTCGCCAAAGGCGAAGAGGTTCTGGCCGAGATGAAGGCCGGCGGCATGGTCGTCAACGAGGTCAACCCCGAGGAGTTCAAGGCACTGACCGCAAGCGTCTATGCCGACCTCGGCCTCGAAGAGGCCCGCGCCGCACTGCAACCCTTCATCGACGCGGCAAAATAAGCGCATGGGCGGGCGCGGCCGACCTGCCGCGCCCGCCGCCAAAGGCGCAAGAACGAGCAGGGAGGAACCATGCTGAAACTATTCGACAAGGTCGAGGAAATCACCGCCGTCGTCTTTCTCGCGGGGACGGTCACTGCCGTTCTGGTGGGGGCGGTCGGCCGCTCGATGGGCCATCCGGTGCCGTCGGGTCCCGAGATCGCACAACTGCTGCTGATCTGGACCTGCATGCTTGGGGCCGATCTCGTGATGAAGCGTGGCGAGCATATCCGCATCTCGGCACTGCCCGATGCGGTCTCGCCCAATCTGCGCCGGATCCTCCATCTGGTCTGCATCGTGCTGATCCTCGGCTTTCTCGGATATTGCGGCTGGCTCGGCTGGAAGCTCGCCATGTCGAACTGGGCGCGCGAAATGGGCGCATCGGGTCTGTCCTACGGCTGGGTCACGCTGGCCTTTCCGGTCGGCTGCGCACTGATGATCATCTCGCTCATCCGCCGCATCGCCGGTCTCGGCCTGCTCCATTCGATCGAGCCGGAGACCCGTGATCAGGAGCAACTGCTATGATTTCCTTCATCCTGCTTTGCCTTGCGCTTTTGCTCATGGTCATCGGCATGCCGGTCGCCTTCTCGATCGGCGTGGCGAGCCTCGTCTACTTCCTGCTGCCCACGACCTTCATGCCCGATGCGACGGCGGTGCAGCGGATCGTTGCCGCCAGCCAGTCCTTTCCGCTTCTGGCCGTGCCGCTTTTCATCCTTGTCGGCCATCTGATGAACGGATCGGGCATCACGCCGCGCATGATGCTGCTCGCCTCGACGCTGGCGGGCTGGATGCGGGGCGGTCTGGCGCAGGTCAGCCTTCTGCTTTCGGCGCTGATGGGCGGGATCTCCGGCTCTGCGGTCGCCGATGCCGCGATGCAGTCGCGCATCCTCGGCGGGCCGATGATCAAGGAGGGCTATTCCAAAGGCTTTACCGCCGCCCTTCTGTCCGTCGGCGGGCTGATCACCGCAACGATCCCGCCGAGCCTCGGGCTGATCCTTTACGGATTTCTGGGCGAAGTCTCGATCGGGCGGCTCTTTATCGCGGGGATCGTGCCCGGCGTGCTTTTGACCATCGCGCTGATGATCACCACCGCCTGGGTTTCGCGCAAACGCGGCTATAAACCCCAAAGCGACCGCCTGCCGACCTTTGCCGAGGTCGTAGCCGCCGTCAAAGCCAGCTTCTGGGCGATCCTGTTTCCGGTCTGGCTGATCGTCGGGATCCGCTTCGGCATCTTCACCCCCTCGGAGGCCGGCGCTTTCGCCGTGGCCTATGCGCTGGTGGTGGGCGTCGTGATCTACCGCGAACTGAGCTTTGCCGCGATTGTCGATGCGCTGCTCCTGTCGGTGCGCGATATCGGCATGATCATGTTCATCATCCTGCTTTCGGGCGCTTTCGGCTATGTCATCACCTTCGAGCGCGTGCCCCAGACCCTCGCCGAGCTGACCATGGGCCTCTTCAGCTCCAAGATCGCGCTGCTCTTTACCATCTCGGCCTTCCTGCTGGTCTTCGGCATGCTGGTCGAGGCGACAGTGATCGTGATGCTGCTCACCCCGATTCTCGTGCCGGTGATCACGGCGGCAGGGATTGATCCGGTCCATTTCGGCCTGATCATGATGACCTTGGTGACCTTCGGCGGGATGACGCCCCCGGTCGGCGTCTCGATGTTCACGGTTTGCGGCATCCTCAACGTCTCCTACAAGGAATATACCGCCGAGCTGATCCCGCTTGCCCTCGCGGTTTTTGCCGTGGTCGCGATCATGATCTGCTTCCCCGGCATCGTGATGTTCCTGCCCGACATGATGATGGGTCACTGACATGTTGCTTCATCCCGACCGCCTTTTCCCTGCAGATCCGGCAACACGCGACATCGCGCGCGCCCTCTACCACGCGGTGGAAAAGGCCCCGATCGTCTCGCCCCACGGCCATACCGATCCGCGTTGGTGGGGCGAGAACGGCGCTTTCGCCAATCCCGCCGAGCTTCTCGTCATCCCCGACCATTATGTCGTGCGTATGCTCATCAGTCAGGGCATGGCCTATGAGGATCTCGGCATCGGGCCGGATGCCGACAGCGATCCGCGCGCGATCTGGCGGCGTTTCGCGAGCCAGTACCACCTGTTTCAGGGCACGCCCTCGCGGCTCTGGTTCGACCATTCCCTTTCGCAGGTCTTCGGCATCGAGGAGCGGCTCTCCCACCACAATGCCGACGAGATCTACGACGCGGTCAACGAGCGGCTCGCCCTGCCCGACTACCGTCCGCGCGCGCTTTACGAGCGTTTCGGCATCGATGTGATCGCGACCACGGATTCCGCGCTCGACGATCTCGGCTGGCACCAGATGGCCAAAGACAGCGGCTGGTCGGGCCGTGTGGTCCCGACCTATCGCCCCGATGCGGTGATCGACCCCGAGACGCAAGGCTTTGCCGCCAATCTCGACCGCCTGGGCGAACTCACCGGCTGCGATACCGGCAGCTGGCAGGGCTATCTCGACGCCCATCGCGCCCGCCGCGCGTTCTTCCGCGCGATGGGGGCCACGGCGACCGATCACGGGCACCCGACCCCCCAAACAGCCGACCTGCCCGCAGCCGAGGCCGCGCAGCTCTTTGCGCGCATCCGCGCAGGCCGCGCCACCCCCGCCGAGGCCGAGCTGTTTCGTGCTCAGATGCTTACCGAAATGGCGCGGATGTCGGTCGAGGACGGTCTGGTCATGCAGCTTCACGCCGGCTCCTTGCGCAACCATAGCGCGGCGGTTTTCGCCCGCTACGGTCGCGACCGCGGCTTCGACATCCCGCAGCCGGTCAGCTTTACCGCGGCGCTCAAGCCGCTGCTCGACGCCGTGGGCATGGAACAGGACCTGCGACTGATCCTCTTTACCCTCGACGAGACGACCTATGCGCGCGAGCTCGCCCCGCTGGCGGGCGCCTATCCCTCGTTGCGGTTGGGGCCGCCCTGGTGGTTTCACGACAGTTTCGAGGGGATCAAGCGGTTCCGCGAAATGGCGACCGAGACGGCGGGCTTCTACAATACCGTGGGTTTCAACGACGATACCCGCGCATTGTGCTCGATCCCAGCACGCCACGACGTCAGCCGCAGGGCGGATTCCGCCTTTCTGGCCGAGCTCGTCGTCACCCACCGCCTCGACGAGGACGAAGCCCATACGCTCGCGCGCCTTCTTGCGGGTGGACTCGCACGGGACGGCTACCGGCTCTGAGGACAGCCGCGCGCAAGCGTCTCGCGCCATTCGCGTCGGAGCGCGGACCAAGAGCAAAGCAGGCCGCCCCGATCGGGCGGCCTTTTTGTTTTTACGTTCCAGATTGTCCGGATCGGCAAAAAATTCGGCGGAAACCGCATATCCCGCGCAGACCGCATCCCGAATAATCAAACCAGACGCGTCACAAAGATCCCATGACATCAAAGCTTTGACCCAAAGCCCGCCTGCCGGTTCCGACAGGCCGCCCGAGACCCTTTGCCCGCGCCGATCCGCCAGCCGTTTTCACGCAACCCTTTGATCCGGAAGTGCAGATGCAGACATTCGTTCGCCCCCTCCTCATTGCCGCCAGCACCCTCGCCCCCCTGCTCGCGGTCCAACCGCTTTTCGCGCAAGAGCCGCCCAAACCGGCAGGTGAAATCACCTTGCAAAACAACTTCGATCCGATCGGAGCCGAGGTCCATCAGCTCGACCAGAACGGTCGCGCGATCTTCTATATCGACGAGGGCCCGCGCGACGGCCGCGTCGTTGTCTTCATCGGCGGGGCCGGAACCAGCCTCGAGGCCTTCCAGCTCACGGAATTCGCCCGCAGCAGCCGCGAGGCTCTGGGCTTGCGTGTGATCTCGGTCGAACGCAACGGCTTTGGCGAATCCGCCTTTGACCCGGCGCTCGGCTATGGCGACTACAACGCGGAAATCCTCGCGGTTCTGGCCCATCTCGGCGTCGAGCGTTTCGCGGTCATGGCAATTTCGGGCGGCGGAGCCTATGCCGCCCATCTTGCGGCGGCGGTCCCCGATCGGGTGATCTCGCTCCATCTCGGCGCGGCTGTGGCGCGCACGCTGCCGACGCGCAGCGATCCCAAAGCCTGTGCGAGCGATCCCGCGGAAGTCAAAGCCTCGAGCGAGAAAGCCGTGCTCAGCCCCAAGGAATGGTGGGCGGTGCCGGGCTCGCCTGTCCTTGTGGTGCCGGGCTGGCAGACGCGGGCCTATGCCGATGCGACGCGCTCGTTCTACATCGACGGCGCGAACGAGGGCGCGGCCGCGCTTGCGCACGAGCGGCTCCTGATCTGCGGCGGGAATGCCGTGGTCGATGCGGCAAAAATCACTGCCCCCACCTATCTCTATTACGGCGACGCGGACAAAGCCGTGACGCCCGAAGAGATGCGTCAATGGCAGGAGGCCCTGCCCAACATCGCCCGCGCAACGCTTTACCCAGACGAGGGCCACACGGTCCAATACCGCCATTGGGACCAGATCCTCGCCGATATGGCCGGATACGGCGATCATACCGTCGTCTGCCGCGAAGGTGAGAGCGCGCTGGTCCCCGCCGCCGATGTGACGCCAAGCGAAAAGCTCGGGATCTGCGCCTGGCATCCGGCGGAATAAGGCCCAGCCATGAACCGGACCGTCCCGCGATCAGCGGGGCGGCCCGCATACACGCCAAGAAGCGACATGCGCCCCGTTTGGTCACCCGAGAGACCTGCGCCCGAAGTCGTCCGGTGCCTCCGGCACCACGCCGTTTATTCCATGCGCGCGGCCTTTGCTCGCGTCCACGCACGGCTCGACCATCATACCACTGTCCGATTTTTGCGCGGCGCTGCATAATGCATCATCATTTTTATGCAAATCGCAGGGCAATTTCTCGTTCTTTGCACCTTTATGTTGCTTTGCGATTGGTCTATCAGCGCTAGCGCTGACGCAACTTTCTTAAACACCAGGGCGCTAAAGGAGAACATATTGACCATTCTCGACGACAAGCTCGAACCAATTTTCGACGAGGTCGTACGGCGCAACGCCGGCGAGCCCGAGTTCCACCAAGCGGTGCGTGAAGTCCTCGAAAGCCTCGGCCGAGTCGTCGCGAAGCGACCCGACTATCTTGAAGATGCACTGATCGAGCGGATCTGCGAACCCGAGCGTCAGATCATCTTCCGCGTGCCGTGGACCGACGACAAAGGCAAAGTCCACATCAACCGTGGCTTCCGCGTCCAGTTCTCCTCGGCGATGGGCCCCTACAAGGGCGGCCTGCGGTTCCACCCTTCGGTCAACGTGGGCATCATCAAATTCCTCGGCTTCGAGCAGATCTTCAAGAACGCGCTGACCGGCCTGCCGATCGGCGGCGGCAAGGGCGGCTCGGACTTCGATCCCAAAGGTCGTTCGGACGGCGAAATCATGCGCTTCTGCCAGAGCTTCATGACCGAGCTGTACCGCCATCTGGGCGAGTATACCGACGTTCCGGCCGGCGACATCGGTGTCGGCGCACGCGAGATCGGCTATATGTTCGGCCAGTACAAGCGCCTGACCAACCGCTACGAGGCGGGTGTTCTGACCGGCAAGGGCCTCTTCTACGGCGGCTCGCTCGCACGCAAGGAAGCCACCGGCTACGGCAATACCTATTTTACCCGCGCCATGTTGCAGACCGACGGCAGCGACTTCGACGGCAAGACCGTCGTGGTTTCGGGCTCGGGCAATGTCGCTGTCTACACGATTGAAAAAGTGCAGGAATTCGGCGGAAAGGTCATCGCCTGCTCGGATAGCTCGGGCTATATCGTCGACGAAAACGGCATCGATCTCGCCCTGGTCAAGGAAATCAAAGAGGTCCGTCGCGGCCGGATTTCCGAATATGCGCGCATCAAAGGCGAAGGCAAAGGCGTGTACTTTGTCAAAGCCAGCGACGGCTCGATCTGGGATGTTCCCTGCGAGGTTGCGATGCCTTCGGCGACGCAAAACGAGCTGACCGGCAAAGACGCGAAGAAGCTGGTGAAGAACGGCGTTCAGGCGGTCGGTGAAGGCGCGAACATGCCCTGCACCCCCGAGGCGATCCGCATCTTCCAGCAAAACAACGTCAAATTCGGTCCCGGCAAAGCCGCGAACGCAGGCGGTGTTGCGACTTCGGCGCTGGAAATGCAGCAAAACGCCTCGCGCGACAAATGGACCTTCGAGAAGACCGAGGCCCGTCTGGCCACGATCATGCGCGACATCCACGACAGCTGCTACTCGACCGCCGACGAGTTCGGCGCACCGGGCGACTATGTCATCGGCGCCAATATCGCGGGCTTCATCCGCGTCGCCGAACCGATGCGCGCTTTCGGCGTCATCTGATCGCTTTAGCACCTTGACGAAAGGGGGCCGGATCATCCGGCCCCCTTTTTCATGTCGCGCGGCTTGCGCCCGATATCAGCCTGCGTCCCCGCCTGTTTGCGGCCCGAAGCTTTCGACCCATTCGACCATCCGCGGCAAGGTCTTGCTTTGGAAGTCGTAGTCCCGAACGATGGTCGCTCGCGCAGCAGCCTTGAGGCGCGCCGCATCGGGATCACCTTCGAGGGCGCGGATCAACGCCTTCTCCAGTGCCTCGCGGTCGAAGTAGGGTACCAGACGGCCATTCTCGCCGTCCTTGATCAGCTCGCGCACCGGTTCGGTATCCGAGCCCACAATCAGACAGCCAGCCGCCATCGCCTCGGTCAGGGACCAGCTGAGAACGAAGGGGACCGTCAGATAGCAATGGACCCGCGTCAATTGCAGCAGCGCGAGATAGGCGTCATAGGGCACACGGCCGAGGAAATGGATCCGCGAAAGATCGAGCTGTCCCTCGAGCTCCGTCAGGATCTTGGCCTTCCAGCTCCCGCCATCCGGGGGCGGCGCACCGTAGCTCACGCCCTCGGCCCCGACGATCACCACCTGGGCATTCGGCCGCGCGCGCATGACCTCGGGCAATGCCCGCATGAAATGCATGAAGCCGCGGTAGGGTTCGAGCGAGCGCGAAACGAAGCTGATCACCTCGTCACCCTCGCGCAGTTCGCGCCCGTCGGGCAGCCGCAGCCATGCATCCTTCGCCGGCTTGACCTTGTCGGTGTCGATCCCGTCATGGATCACGGTCAGCTTGTTGCGCAGTTCCGGCGGGAAGGTGCCCGCCTGATATTCGGTCGGGGCCAGCCCCGCATCGGCCTGCACCAGCCCCTGAATGAGATGGGCCGAGCGCGCGACGGTCGTCACCCGCGATTCCAGCGTGCCGGTGCTGATTTCAGGATCGAAGCCGACATCATGCCCGCTGGTCTGGTACAGCAACTCGGCATAGACGAGCAGCTTGGCCTCGGGCCAAACCTCCTTGAGAAACAGGGTCTCGCCCCAGCCGGAATGACCGAAAATCACATCCGGCGTGTAACTGTGCTGGTCGCGCAGGGCGCGGCAGCCGCGAGCCGCCATCCAGCCCCGTTCGGTATATTCGGCATAGGCCCGCGCAAGACCGGCCGGTTTGCGGTCCATCTCGACCGGGGTTTTGTAGCGCATGACCTCGACCTTCGAGGGGCGGTTGTTCTTTTCGTCGGTCAGAGCCAGCACCTGATGGCCGCGCGCCGCCATTGCCGGAGCGAGCTGCAGGAACTGGCCGGGAAAGTTCTGGTGGACAAAGAGGATTTTCATGCGCGGTGGTCCCGGAAAGCGGCGTCCATGAGGTTGCGGGTATATTCGGCGCGCGGCGCGTCGAATATGGCTGCCGTCGGCCCCTGCTCGACCACCTCGCCCGCGCGCATGACCATGATCTTATGGGCCATGGCGCGCACGACGCGCAGGTCGTGGCTGATGAAAACAAAGGCCAGCCCGTGTTTCTTCTGCAGATTGCGCAGCAGTTCGACAATCTGGACCTGAACCGTCATATCCAGTGCCGAGGTCGGCTCGTCCAGAACCACCAGCTTGGGCCGCAGGATCATCGCCCGCGCGATCGCGATCCGCTGGCGTTGCCCGCCCGAGAATTCATGGGGGTAGCGGTGCATCGCCTCGGGATTAAGGCCGACCTCGCCCATGATTTCGGCGACCATATCGCGACGGTTGCGGCCCGGATCGACGCCGTGGACGCCCAGCCCCTCGGCGATGATCTGCTCGACCGTCATTCGCGGCGAGAGGCTGCCGAAGGGGTCCTGAAAGACGATCTGCATGTCGCGGCGAAGCTGGCGCATCTGGCGCGCGGGCAAAGTGCTTATGTCGCGGCCCATATAGATGATCGGCCCGTCGCTTTCGATCAGCCGCATCAGAGCCAGCGCCAAAGTGGTCTTGCCCGAGCCGGATTCGCCGACGATCCCCAATGTCTCGCCCGCATGGACGGTCAGGCTTGCGCCGTTGACCGCCTTGATATGGCCGACGGTCCGGCGCAAAAGCCCGCGTTTGACCGGAAACCAGACTTTGAGATCGCGCAGCGCGAGATATTCGGGCGCATCGGCGGCGATCGGCTCCGCCCGTCCGACCGGCTCGGCGGCCAGAAGTTTGCGGGTATAGTCGTGCTGCGGATTGGCAAAGACCTGTTCGGCAGGCCCCTGTTCGACGATTTCGCCATCCTTCATCACGCAGACCCGATCCGCAATGCGGCGAACGAGACCGAGGTCATGGCTGATGAACAGCATCGACAGCCCCTCGCTGCGCTTGAGTTCGGCCAGAAGGTCCATGATCTGGGCCTGAATGGTCACGTCGAGCGCGGTTGTCGGCTCGTCGGCGATCAGCAGCTCCGGCCCGTTGGCAAGCGCCATCGCGATCATGATGCGCTGGCGCTGGCCGCCAGAAAACTGGTGCGGATAATCCGAAAGGCGGCTCTCGGAATCGCGGATCCCCACCTTGTCGAGCAATTCGACAATGCGCGCGCGCGCTGCCGCACCGCTGAGCCCCTGATGTAGCGCGAGGCTTTCGCCAAGCTGCTTTTCCAAGGTTTGCAACGGGTTGAGCGAGGTCATCGGCTCCTGAAAGATGAAACTGATGTCGTTGCCGCGGACCTGACGCAGCTCCGCCTCGGGGGCGCCGACTAGCTCGCGCCCCTTGTAGGTCACGCTGCCCTCGACCTGTGCGGCATCGCCCAGAAGCCGCACGGTACTCAGCGCGGTTACCGATTTGCCCGACCCCGATTCACCGACCAGCGCCACGGTTTCACCCGCCCCGACCGCGAAGCTGACGCCTTTGACCGCAGGCACGACCTTGCCGTCCTGACGAAAGCTGATGCGCAGGTCCGAGACCTGAAGAACGGCGCTCATTTGAATGTCTTTCTCGGATCAAACGCGTCACGCACACCCTCGAAGATGAAGATCAACAACGAGAGCATGATCGCGAAAGTAAAAAATGCGGTAAACGCGAGCCAGGGTGCCTGAAGATTCTGCTTGGCCTGAAGCGCCAGCTCGCCGAGCGAGGGTGCCGAGGCGGGCAGGCCGTAGCCGAGATAGTCGAGCGCGGCGAGGCTGGAAATCGCGCCGGTCACGACGAAGGGCAGCATGGTCAGGGTCGCGACCATCGCATTGGGCAGAATGTGGCGGAACATGATGACGCGGTCACTGACGCCCAAAGCGCGGGCGGCACGGACATATTCGAAGTTACGCGCCCGCAGGAATTCGGCGCGCACAACGCCCACAAGCGCGGGCCAGCCGAAAAGGATCGAGAGCGCGACCAACAGCCAGAAGCTGCGGCCAAGGATCGCGAACATGATGATAATCACATAAAGAGAAGGGGTTGACGACCATATCTCAAGCAATCTCTGAAGAACGAGATCGACACGGCCGCCGAAATATCCCTGCACGGCCCCCGCCGCGATCCCGATCACCGAAGAGACAATCGTCACCACCAGAGTGAAGATGATCGAGAGCCGAAAGCCGTAGATGATCCGTGCCAGCACGTCGCGGGCGGTATCGTCGGTGCCCAGCCAATGCGCGGCATCGGGCGCGCTCGGCGCGGTGCCCACGCTGCTGATGGTCTGGTAGTTATAGGGAATGATCGGCCAGATCATCCAGCCCGCCTCGACGGGCTCGCCTCCGACCATGCCGCTTTCGGCCTCGATCATGACGGCCTCGGGATCATCCCAGCATTCCTCGCGCCCGCCGGTCTTGATCAGGCATTGCACGCCCGGATCGGTATAGATCGCCTCGGTGCCGAAATCGCCGCCAAAGGTCTTCTCGGAGTAGAACTGGTAGACCGGCATATAGAATTCGCCGCGATAGCGCATCAGGATCGGCTTGTCGTTCGCGATCAGCTCGGCAAAGAGCGACAGCACGAAAAGCACGGTGAAGATCACCAGCGACCAGAAAGCGCGGGAATTGCGCCGGAAGCTGCGCAGCCTGCGGCGATTGAGTTCGGAAATCGCCATCAGCCGGCCCTCTTGTCGAAATCGATGCGCGGATCGACCAGCACATACATCAGATCGGACAGGATCCCGATCAAAAGCCCCATCAGGCCAAAGACGAAAAGCGTGCCGAAGATCACCGGATAGTCGCGCTGGACGGCGGCCTCGAAGCCCAGACGCCCGAGCCCGTCGAGCGAGAAGATCGTCTCGATCAGGATCGAAGAGCCGAAGAAGACGCTCAGGAACAAGGCCGGAAAGCCCGCGATCACGATCAGCATCGCATTGCGGAAGACATGGCCGTAAAGCACGCGCCGCTCGGGCAGGCCCTTGGCGCGGGCGGTCATGACATATTGCTTGTTGATTTCGTCGAGGAAGCTGTTCTTGGTCAGAAGCGTCAGCGTGGCGAAGCTGGAAATCGTGGTGGCGACCACCGGCAAGGTAATGTGCCACAGGTAATCGCCGATCTTGCCCACAAGCGAGAGATCACTGAAGTTGTCGCTGGTAAGTCCACGCAAAGGAAAGATTTTCCAGTAGGATCCACCCGCGAAAAGCACCATCAGAAGCACGCCGAACAGGAAGGCCGGAATGGCATAGCCGATGATGATCAACCCCGAGGTCCAGGTATCGAAGGGGGTCCCTGCGTGCACCGCCTTGCGGATCCCCAGTGGGATCGAGATGAGATAGGCCAGCAGCGTCGACCACAGGCCGAGCGTGATCGAGACCGGCATTTTTTCGAGAACGAGATCGACCACCGAGATCGAGCGGAAGAAGCTCGTCCCGAAATCGAGGCGCAGGTAATTGCCCATCATGATCAGGAAACGCTCGGTCGCGCCGATCTTTTCCTTGCTGCATTCGGGTGCTTTCAGATCGGGCGTACCCTGAAAACCCGCCGTGCAGGTGATCTTGGCAAAGCCCATCTGGATCTCGAGCTGGTCGAGCATCTCCGGCGGCAGGCCGCGCGCACCCGCATATTGCTCGGATTGTGCGGATTGCCCGCTGGTATCGCCCCCGCCCGAGATATTGCGGAAGGCGTCGCCCTCGCCCTGAACGCGGGCGATGACCTGCTCGATCGGCCCGCCCGGCACGAATTGCGTCAGCGTGAAGTTGACCAGCATGATGCCGATCAACGTTGGTATGACCAGCAGCAGACGCCGCGACAGATAGGCCAGCATGTCCGCCTGTATCCCCGTCTTGTTCTTTTCGCCCGTCGCGCTTAGCGCAACGCGCCCGATTTCTTGAGGTTTTCCGCTTTATCCGCGTCATACCACCAGAAATCAAGCTCTCCGAGGGCATAGGGCGGCAGAGTTTCGGGGCGGCTGAAGACGTCGTAATAGGCCAGGGTGTAGTCGGCCTTGTACCATTGCGGCACCCAGAAACGCAGGGCGCGCAGGCTGCGGTCGAGAGCGTGGATGATGGTGGTCATCTCTTCGCCGTCTTCGGTCGCAATGCCCTTTTCGATCAGCGCATCGATCGCCGGATTGGCGACCCCCGCCACGTTGAAGACATCGCCCACCCCTTCCGAGCCGAAGTACTGCCCCGTGCCGCCGCCGATGTAGTAACCTTGCCCAAGCTGGTCGGTCACCATGTCGAAATCGAAAGAGCGCGTCCGCGTCGTCATTTCCGCGTCGTCGATCCGCGCATTGACCGCATCGACGCCCAAAGCGCGGAGGTTCTGCACGAAGGGGTTGATCACACGGTCGAAGCTCTGGTTGTCGTTGAGGATCTCGATCTTCAGCGTCTCGCCCTTGTCGTTGCGCCGCATCCCGTCGCTGCCGGTGATCCAGCCCGCATCATCCAGCAGTTTCGAGGCCGCGCGCAGGTTCTTGCGGTCAAGCTGGGTCTTGCCGGAGACCGGCTGAACGACGGCCTCCTCGGTCAGGATGCCTTCGGGCAGATCGGCGGCCAAAGGTTCGAGCAGCGCGAGCTCAGCGCCCGAAGGGGTTCCGCTGGCGGCAAGATCGCTGTTGTCCCAGAAGGAGTTCACGCGCTTGTTGAGGTTGTAGAACAACGTCTCGTTCGACCATTCGAAGTTGAACATCATGCCCACGGCCTGACGCACGCGGATGTCTTGAAACTTTTCGCGCCGCAGGTTGAACACCCAAGCCTGACCCGAAGCAATATCGCCATTGGGCGGGGTATCGCGCTTGATCGTGCCGTTGGTCACTGCCGGAAAGTCGTAGCGCGTCGCCCAATGGATCGAGGAGGCCTCGTTGCGGAACGTATAGACGCCCGCCTTGAAGGCCTCGAAGGCGCTGTCGTAATCGCCGAAATACTCGAGCCGGACCGTGTCGAAATTGTGCCGCCCGACATTGATCGGCAGATCCTTGCCCCAGTAATCGGGATTGCGGCGCATCACCATCGAGCGCCCCATTTCCGCGCGGTCGAAGACATAGGGACCGGAGCCGAGGAAAGCCGAAGTGCCGGTCTGCTCGATATCGCGGTTGTTGGCGGCGAAATCGGCCTCGGAAAAGACGATCTGCGAGCCGACCTGCTGGATCACGTCGCGGCGCGGGTAATCGGCGGCGAAGCTGAATTTGATGGTCTGCTCGTCGATCACCTCGACCTTCTCGACCATTTTCGCGATCGCGGTGCGGTAGGAGGACAGCCCCTTGTCGCGCAAAAGCTCGAACGAGAAACGCACGTCATTGGCGGTCAGCGGCGTACCGTCCGAGAACTTCGCCTCGGGGCGCAGGTGGAAGATCACCCAATCGCGGCTTTCGGGATATTCGATGGTTTCGCAAAGCAGGCAGTAAGAGCTGCCCTGCTCGTCGGCGACATCCTCCATAATGCGTTCGAGCATCATCACCGACATGAAATTCGCGCGCCCGCGATGGGTGAAGGGGTTGTAGCTGTCGAAGCCCCCGATCGCGGATTGCGATATCTCGCCGCCCTTGGGCGCATCGGGATTGACGTAGCGCAGATGTTTGAAATCGGCGGGCAAAGCGGGCTCGCCGAATGTGGCGATACCATGCGCTTTTATCGTCTCTTGCTGCTGGGCGAAGGCCGGAACCAGTCCGAGGATGAAGGCAACGGGGGCAAGCAGAAAAGACTGGCGCATCAAGGGTCCGATCCGGAAAAATATCGATGGCCACAGGGTAACAGCCGCGGGCGGGTGTTCAACAAGCAATTGCGTGAATGAAAAAGGCGCCGGAGAAATCTCCGGCGCCGCTTCACATGCACAGTGGCAGTCTGCTCGGCCCTGTCGGGCCATGCGTTTCTTACTGGAGCGTCGCGAGGTAAGCGATCAGATTGGCGCGGTCTTCGACCTTCGGCAGACCGGCAAAGGACATTTTGGTGCCTTTGACAGCGGCTTTCGGGTTCAGAAGGAAGTGCTCGAGCGCCTCGGGGGTCCAGGTCGGATCCTCGGTTGCATGGGCTTTCATGCCGTCCGAATAGGCAAAAGCGGCATCGCTTGCGACGGCGCGGCCGACAACACCGTTCAGGTGCGGGCCGATGCTGTCCGAACCATCGATCTTGTGGCAGGCTTTGCACTTGCTGAAGCCTTTTTCGCCGGCAGCCGCATCAGCCGAAGCATAGACGGTTGCAAAGTCGGGGCCCGCATCCGCGGCCGCGTCGGCATCACCGCCGGCATCGGCGACCGGGATCGTATAGGCCTGTGCGCTCTCTTCGCCGTGGCCGCCCTCACCGACGCCGAAAAGGCTCGAGGCACCCCATGATACCAGCATGATGAGCAGCAGCGGAGCGATAATTGCCCCAGCCGCTTTGGTGAGGGTCATGGTATTGAACATGTCTGCGGGTCCCCTGTGCGGTCTGTCCGTGGAATTGCGCTGTATCTATCCGCTTTTGTTCCACCGGTTCAAGGTATAGATCTCGCATCCGAAATGCAAATCGGACGGCATGATGCAGGCCGGTCACGTGCCGCGGAGGACGAGGCTATGACAAAGAACGTAATCGCCTTTCAAGGTGAACTGGGCGCTTACAGCCACGAGGCTTGCCGCCAGTCGCGGCCGGGCATGGATGTCCTGCCCTGCCGCAGCTTTGAAGAGGTGATCGAGGCGGTACGCGACAACAAGGCCGAACTCGCCATGCTGCCGATCGAGAACTCGACCTATGGCCGCGTCGCCGACATCCACCACCTGCTTCCCGCGAGCGGCCTCCATATCATCGACGAGGCCTTCGTGCGCGTCCATATCAGCCTGCTCGGCCTGCCCGGCACCAAGCTCGGCGACATCCGCGAGGCCATGAGCCATACGGTCCTTTTGGGCCAGTGCCGCAAATTCATGCGCGAACACGGGATCTTGCCGGTAACCGGCACCGATACCGCAGGATCCGCGATGGAGGTCGCCAAACGGCAGGAGCCGGCGCTTGCAGCCCTTGCCTCCCCGATCGCGGGCGAGATCTACGGGCTGGATTCGCTCGCCGACGAGATCGAGGATCTCAAGAACAATACGACCCGCTTTCTGGTGATGTCGCGCGAGCCCGACCGCAAGCGCCGCGCCAATTCCGAAGGCGGCGACTTGATGATGACGAGCTTCGTCTTCCGCGTCCGCAACCTTCCGGCGGCGCTTTACAAGGCGATGGGCGGTTTCGCGACCAATGGCGTGAACATGACCAAACTCGAAAGCTATATGGTCAACGGCAGCTTCACCGCGACGCAATTCTATGCCGATATCGAGGGCCATCCCGAAGATCCCTCGGTCGCCCGTGCGCTCGAAGAGCTGGATTATTTCACTTCGAGCCTGTCGATTCTCGGCGTCTATCCCGCCGACCCGCTGCGCGTGCGTCAAAAGGCCACACGATCCGAGTAAGGCCGCACCATCTCACAAAAGAAAAAGGCTGCCGGAGGACATTCCGGCAGCCTTTTTCGCATGGATTTCGGGTCGAGCGCGGCGCGCCTCAGGCGGCGGCCGAATACTGGGTCATATAGCCCAGAAACTCCGCCACGCGGCTTTGGAACTTGCGGTCAAGCTGACCTTTGCCCAGCTTGGCGGTCTGCAACAGCAGACGGGCCCGCATCGAGCGCGGCCGCAGATCGACCGTCAGCGTCATCCGCGACTTGTTGCGCGTCAAAGCAATGATCGCGACATCGATCGAAACTTCGAACATGTCCGAGAGCCCCTCGAGCTGGATCAGCTCGGGCCGGTCGAACCGCGTCACATCCAGCCGCAGCTCGCGCCTTTTGCCGCGCCAGTCAAAACCGATCTGCCATGCCATTCCGGCCCCCGGCTCGCGCGCGGGATCAATACGGCGAACCTCGGCACCACGCCGAAGCATGATGCGTTCGATTCTGTCAAAATCGCTCACGACGTTGAAGAGCTGTTCTGCTGCCAGCTCTGTATCCTGACGTGTCGAAAATTTCATTCGGAGCAATCCTAAAAAGCTAAGCCTGGCCGCAATTCCGGTCACGAAACGGATCGGGTTTTATCCCGCATTCGCGATTCCGGCACAGCTGGACCAGTTCGTCATTCTAAATCGAGTAACTATCCCATGCGATCACGACTTGCACAGCCGGAATAGTCCCGCCACTCTACAACCTGTAATTGAGCGGTGCAAAGCGGAATGCCAGACAATTCCCATCCGGCGCGGATTGATTTGCAAATCCTTGCCACGACGGACCTGCATATGAACCTCTTTCACGAGGAAGAGGACGGCGGGCGGCAGGGACCATTGCCCAGCCTTGCCCGCGTAGCGACCGCCATCGAAAACCAGCGGAAAGCCTGCAAAAACACGCTTCTTTTCGACAATGGCGACTTTCTTCAGGGCACGCCGCTCGCCGACTTCCTTGCCGAGAGCGCCGCGCGCAAGCCCGATTTTCTCCACCCCGCGATCGCGGCAATGAATCTCGTCGGTTATGATGCAATAACTCTGGGGAACCACGACTTCGCTTTCGGTGGCGACTTTTTGCGTAAAGTTCTCCGTAAAGCTCACTTTTCGGTGTCTTCCGCCAATTTGTCCATGGAGCGGCCCGAGCGAATTCGCCCCAGCATTCTTTTGAACCGCGAGTTCAGTGATCGCGACGGGCGCAATCATTTGGTGAGAATCGGCGTTATTGGACTTTTGCCGCCGCAAACACCTTGCTGGGACCGCTCGCTTCAAAGCTTCATGTCGGTTCGCGATATGGCGGAGGCCGTGGGCGAAGAGGTCTCGGCGCTGCGCTTCGAGGGGGCTCATGCGGTCATCCTTCTCGCCCATAGCGGCATCGATTCCGGCGATTACCGGCGCGGAATGGAAAACGGCGCAACCGCTTTGGCCGCTCTGCAGGGCGTCGATGCGGTGATCGCGGGCCATACCCATCTGGTCTTTCCCGCGCCCGACTTTCCCGTCCAACCCGGCATCGACCCGACCGCGGGCACTTTGGCACAAAAGCCCGCCGTCATGGCCGGTTTCTGGGGCTCGCATCTCGGCGTGATCCGGCTGGTGCTTTCGCCCTGCTCCACGCGCGGCTGGCGGGTCGAAAGCGGACATAGCGCGGTGCAAAGCGCGCTTTCGGCGCCACCCCATGCCGGCGTTGCCGCGATCGTGCGTCCGGTTCAGGCCGCGACGCGGCGCCATTTCGAACGCAAGGTCGCGCGCAGCGATGTCGCGCTCGACAGCCGTTTCGCGCTGCTCGGCCATGATGCAGGGCAAAGGCTGGTGTCGATGTCGCAGCGCTGGCATGTCAAACATGCGCTGCGCGGCACACGCTGGCAGAACCTTCCGATTCTGGCGACGGTAACGCCCTCCCGCGCCGGAGGGCGCAGCGGTCCCTGCCATTATACCGCGATTCCGCCCGGCCCGCTGAACCTCCAGCACCTCTCGGAACTCTACCCCTATCCGAATCGTCTCGTGGCGCTAAAGCTCAGTGGCCGCGACCTCGCCCAATGGCTTGAGCGCTCCGCCTCGGCCTTCCGCCAGATCCTGCCGGACCGGCCCGACCAGCTTCTGATCGACCCCGATTTCCCGAGCTATAATTTCGACGCGATCGACGGGCTCGGTTGGGAGATCGATCTGGCGCAACCCGCACGCCACAAGGCCAACGGCACCCTCGCCGCCCCCGATGCCCGCCGCATTTCCGACATCCGTCACTACGGCCGCAAAGTCGCGCCGGACGACAGCTTCATTCTGGTCACCAACAGCTACCGCCAGTCCGAGACCGGCCTTTTCGCGGGCCTCACCACCGGCAGAGAGGTCGCGCTGGACGACGGCACCCGCGCCCGCGACGTGTTGCGCCGCTATGTCACCCATTGCCGCCGTGTCGAACCGCCTGCCGCCAGCGGCTTTCGCTTCAGACCCGCACAGGGGCGCAGCGCGATTTTCGAAACGGCGCCCGATGCGGGGCGTGATCTCTCGGCGATTGCGGGCTTTCGCCCCGAGGATCTCGGCCTCTCGCCCGAGGGTTTTTTGCGCCTCCGCATTCATTTTTAAGCACCATTTCATTCACATCGCGCAGGGGCTTGCATCTGTCGCGCCGGCGTTCTATCTACCCCTCGAGAGGTTGGCGCGGGCAAGCGCTTCGCCAACTCGGTCAGGTCCGGAAGGAAGCAGCCGTAACGAATCCCGTTTGGGTCGCTGTCCAGCCTCTCACCCTTTCCACCACAAACAGATGAAATCGGGACCGCCTTCTGGCTGTCACAACTGCTTGCTGCGTGTGAAATCCCCCGACTTTTGCGGCCAAAGCCTTGCGCGGACCCACCGTTCCCCGCGGATCTGACCCAAAGTCACCGCCCCTCGCCCCGCGTTCTTTCATCGACAGCGCCCGTGGCTCGTGCCATGAAGGCGGCTTATCTGCGCTGTTATGGACCTTTTCATGCCCGCCTCCGAGACCACAGCTTCCGCCGGACTTGTCTGTATCGGTGCCATGCTTTGGGACATTATCGGACGCAGTTCGACCCCGCTCGGTCCGGGCGACGATGTGCCGGGGCGGGTCGAGCAAAGGCCGGGCGGCGTGGCATTCAATATCGCTTTGGCTTTGGCCACGCGCGGCTTCCGGCCCGTGATGCTGTCCTCGATCGGAAGCGATGCATCCGGCGCGGCGCTGGCGGATCTGGCCGAGACGCGCGGCGTCGACAGCGCCATGCTACACCGCAGCAAGAGCCACGGTACCGATATCTATATGGCGATCGAGGCCGGCGCGCAGATGCTCGCCTCGGTCGCCGATGCCCGCGCGCTCGAAGCGGCGGGTGCGGCCATTCTCGCCCCGTTGCGGGACGGCAGGCTGGGGGATGCGGCGCACCCGTGGGCGGGAATGATCATCCTCGACAGCAATCTCGCGCCCGAGATCATCGCGCAGTTCCAAAGCGATCCCTGCCTCAATGCGGCCGAACTCGTGCTGGTCCCCGCCAGCCCAGCCAAGGCTGCACGGCTGGAGAGCCTTTTGCACCGGCCAAAGACCAGCTTCTATCTCAACCGCCGCGAGGCCGAGGTTCTGGCCGGACGCCCGCTCGCGACTGCGGCCGAGGCCGCCGAGGCCATCCTTGCCGCAGGTGCCGCCCGCGTCATCGTCACCGACGGTCCCCATCCGCTGGCCGAAGCGATCAGCAGCGCGCCCACCCTTGTTTTGACACCGCCTCCGCTTGACGTCACCCGCGTGACCGGAGCGGGCGACTTCCTGCTTTCCGCCCATCTAGAGGCCCGCCTCTCCGGTCTCGAACGCGAAGCCGCCCTTGCTTCGGCCCTTGCGGCCGTCTCCTCTTATGTCTCTGGAAAGGACATCCAATGACCCAGCTTCCTTTGACCTTCTCCGCCGAGGTCAGCGCAGCCAAAGCCAAAGGCCAGCCGATCGTCGCGCTGGAATCGACGATCATCACCCACGGCATGCCCTATCCGCAAAACCTCGAGGTTGCGCGCGAGGTCGAGGCCGTGGTGCGCGCCTCGGGGGCGATCCCCGCAACCATCGCCGTAATGGCGGGGCGGATCCATATCGGGCTCGACGACGCACAACTGCAGACCCTTGCCGAAACGCCGCCGGAAGAGGTCATGAAGCTCTCGCGCGCCGATTTGTCGGCCTGCCTCGTTCAGGGCCGCACCGGCGCGACCACGGTGGCGGCGACGATGATCTGTGCGGCCCTTGCCGGCATCCGCGTCTTTGCAACCGGCGGAATCGGCGGCGTCCATCGCGGGGCGGAAAGCAGCTTCGACATCTCGGCCGACCTGCAGGAGCTTTCGCTGACGCCGGTCACGGTGGTGGCTGCGGGCGCGAAGGCGATCCTCGATCTGCCCAAAACGCTCGAAGTGCTGGAAACGCTCGGCGTGCCGGTCATCGCCTTCGGTCAGGACGCCCTGCCCGCTTTCTGGTCGCGCGATTCGGGCCTCGCCGCACCGTTGCGCATGGATGATGCCGCGCAGATCGCCGCCGCGGCCGAAATGCGCCGGACCCTCGGACTGACGGGTGGCCAGCTGGTCGTGAACCCGATCCCGTTCGATGCCGAAATCCCGCGCAGCACGATGATCCCCGTAGTCGAACAGGCGCTGGAAGAAGCCGAGAGCCGTCAGATTTCGGCCAAGGCGGTGACGCCTTTCCTGCTCCAGCGCATTTTCGAGCTGACCGAGGGCCGCTCGCTCGATGCCAATATCGCGCTCGTCCTCAACAACGCGCGCCTTGCCGCCGCGATTGCAGCGGCGCATGCCGCCTGAGCCCAGTCAGGCAGAATGGTGGAAAAGGCGGCCGGATCACATCAGATCCGGCCGCTTTCCATTTGAAATCACGCGAAAGCTTTTGAGAGATCCCAACTGTCGCGATTGCCGATATCGTCGAGATGGCTCTTGATGAAACCATCGGCCGCTGCGCGCCCCGCCGTCCGGAGCCGGGCCAACATGCCGGGCCCCGGGATCATCTTGGTCGAGGCGCGCATGTCGTTCATCAGCTGGTCGTCGTTGATCTTGTGCGTCAGCACGTTCTTCATCGGCCGCCCGACCAGACGCCCCTCCTCGGAAAGACGTTTCACGAACATGATCGCGCGAAGCTCTCCCAAGAGCGAGGCGTTGAAACTGATCTCGTTGATGCGGTCCTGAATCTCGGTCGGCGAGATCGGCAGGGCCTCGCGGCGCATCGGGTTGATGTTCACCACGACGATATCGCGCGGAAGTTTTTGATCATAAAGGGGAAACAGCGCCGGATTGCCGCTGTAGCCGCCATCCCAATAGGCCTCCATCTGGCCGGTTTTCGGGTCCTCGATCTCGACCGCCTTGAAGACGGTCGGAAGGCATGCCGACGCCATGATCGTCTCGGGCGTGATCTCGTGATCGCCGAAGACGCGGATCCGGCCGGTGCGGACATTGGTGGCGGTCATGAAAAGCTGCGGCCCGCCATCGCGCTTCAGATCGGGATGGGGCATCTCGCGAATGATCGCGGCGAGCGGATTGGTGTAGAACGGGCCGAGATCGTAGGGGCTGACCAGACGCGTCACCCCTTCAAGCCAGGCCACCGGCGAGAACAGGTCGGTGAGCCTTTGCATCGGACGCGGCACCGGCATCATCGCATGAAGCCAACGCAGAAAAGGATTGTCGCTGACTTCGCCGACCCGCGCCCAGACATAGGCGAGGTTCTCCTTGGCGGCCCGCCTGCCCTCGGCGCCCTCGGCGCAAGCCAGACCGGCCTTGAGCGCGGCCCCGTTCAGCGCGCCCGCCGATGTGCCGCTGATCGCCGCGATCTCGATCCCGTCGTCTTCGAGCAGCCGGTCCAGCACCCCCCAAGCGAAAGCGCCATGCGCCCGCCGCCCTGGAGCGCGAGATTGATCCGTTTCGCCATGATGCCGTCCCTGTCGCCAATGCAGCTGCAGCATAGCCCCTTCGCCGCGCGGCGTAACCCCGAAGCCGCAGGTCAATCGCACTTATCGGCGTGATCGGCCCGAAAGGCCGCGACGTCAAAGCATGGAAAAGACAAGCAAAAGGCCGGACTGCGACAGTCCGGCCCCGAAATCCTTTTGCCTTGACTCGTCAGAGGATCAATCGTCGGCATTCGCCTCGGCGCGCGATTTGCCGGCGACATCCATCGCCAAAGTCGCCGCCATGAATGCGTCGAGATCGCCGTCGAGCACGCCTTGCGTATCCGAGGTTTCGTGGTTGGTGCGCAGATCCTTCACCATCTGGTAAGGGTGAAGCACATAGGAGCGGATCTGGTTGCCCCAACCCGCATCGCCCTTTGCGGCGTGCTGGGCGTTGATCTCGGCGTTGCGCTTGTCGAGTTCCATCTGGTAGAGGCGCGATTTCAGCGCGGCCATTGCGTTGGCGCGGTTCTGGTGCTGCGACTTTTCCGAAGAGGTCACGACGATACCGGTCGGAATGTGGGTGATCCGCACGGCCGAGTCGGTGGTGTTGACGTGCTGACCGCCCGCGCCCGAGGACCGATAGGTGTCGATGCGGATCTCGTTGTCGGGGATGACGATCTCGATATTGTCGTCGACGACCGGATAGACCCAGACCGAGCTGAAGGAGGTGTGGCGCCGCGCCGCGCTGTCATAGGGCGAGATGCGCACCAGACGGTGGACGCCCGATTCAGACTTGAGCCAGCCGTAGGCATTCGGACCCGAGATCTTGTAGGCGGCGCTGCGGATCCCCGCCTCTTCGCCCGGCGTTTCCGATTGCAGCTCGACGTCATAACCCTTTTTCTCGGCCCAACGCACATACATCCGCGCAAGGATCGAGGCCCAATCGGCACTTTCGGTCCCGCCCGCGCCCGCGTTGATTTCGAGGAAGGTGTCGTTGCCGTCGGCCTCGCCGTTCAAAAGCGCCTCGAGCTCTTTCTGGGCGGCAAGTTTGGCCAGCGCCTTCAGGGCTTCTTCGGCCTCGGTGACGATCTCCTGATCGCCCTCGGCCTCGCCCAGCTCGATCAGATCGACATTGTCCTTCAGACCGCTCTCGATCAGCTGGTAGGTGCCGATCGCATCCGAGAGCATCTGGCGGTCGCGCATCAGCTTTTGCGCCCGTGCCGGATCGGACCACAGATCACCGTCCTCGATCATCGCGTTCATTTCTTCGAGGCGATGCGGTGCGGTTTCCCAATCCAGACGCTGCGCCAGAAGCTTGAGCGATTTGCGGATCGTGTCGATTGTGGCCAGAATTTCGGCACGCATGGGTTTCGTCCTTGTAAGTCAGACAAAGCAGATAACCTGCGTGCGCGGCAGGAGCAAGAACCTGACCGCGCAACAGGAAAGGAAGATCAGTACAATCCGCCCGAAGAGAGAGTGCCGAAATCGGCCTTCTTCGGGATGACTTTCTTCTGGCCGGTCGAGGTCGTCACCGCCTGCCCGCCGCCGTCGCCCATCGAGTAAAGCGGCAGCGTATCGGGATCGACGCGGTCCCAACCGCCGTCGATCATCAGGTTGTTGTTCTCCGACCCGTCGCGGAAATATTCGGCGATGACATTGTCGCCCTTGGCATTCGGACCCAGACGCGCGCCGGTAAAGCGGTCGATGTTGACGAAATGGCCGCCCGGCGGCACCTGAAAGGCCGTGCCGCCATATTCCTTGATCGCCTGCTGCATGAACTCCTGAAAGACCGGAACGCAGAGCGTGCCGCCAAAGGCATTGCCGCCAAGCGAGCGCGGATTGTCGTAGCCCAGATAGCAGCCCGCGACGATATTCGAGGAATAGCCGATGAACCAGACGTCTTTGGCATCGTTGGTGGTGCCGGTTTTGCCCGCGATCGGCACCGAAAGGTTCACGCCTCGACCCGAACCGCGCTTGACCACGCCTTCCATCATCGAAGTGATCTGATAGGCGGTGATCGCGTCGATCACCCGCTCGCGGTCCGAGGTGAAGACCGGCCCCGTCCCTGCCGGCCAGACGGTCTGGTCGCAGGTGTCGCAAAGGCGGCGGTCGTGGCGGTAGATCGTGCGGCCGCGGCGGTCCTGCACGCGGTCGACCAGCGTGGGCTCCACGCGCTCGCCGCCGTTCGCAAGCATCGCATAGGCCGCGACCATCTTGAACAGGGTCGTCTCCTGCGCGCCGAGGCTATTGGCGAGGAAGGGGCTCAGCTTGTCGTAGATCCCGAAATCATGGGCATATTTCGCGACCGTATCCATGCCGATATTCTCGGCGATGCGGATGGTCATCAGGTTGCGCGACTGCTCGATGCCGGTACGCATCGGCGTCGGGCCATAGAAACGGCCGCTGGAGTTCTTGGGCGTCCACAGGCCCTGCGGCGTATTCACCACGATCGGCTCGTCGACGATGATGGTCGCGGGCGTATAGCCGCCGTCGAGTGCCGCGGCATAGACGAAGGGCTTGAAGCTCGAACCGGGCTGGCGCTGCGCCTGCGTCGCGCGGTTGAAGACCGAGGACTGATAGGAGAAGCCGCCCTGCATCGCCAGAACGCGGCCGGTATTGACGTCCATCGCCATGAAGCCGCCCTGAACCTCGGGCACCTGCCGCAGGGTCCAGCGGATGAAGCTGCCGTCGCTGTCGCTGGTCATCTGGCGCACCAGAACGACATCGCCGACATCGACCAGATCCGAGGCGACGCGGGCCTTGGGGCCAAGCTTGCCGTCGGCCAGACGTTTGCGCGCCCATTGGACATCCTTGGCGGGGATCCAATGGCCGTCCTCGTCGTTCTCCACGCCTTCGATGCCGATGCGGGCATCGCTTTGCGTCAGTTCGAGAACGACGGCGGGCGACCAGCCGACGATATCGCGCGGCACTTCGGCATCGCTCAGCGCCGCGCGCCAGGCCTGCTCGCTGCCCAGATGTTCGGCTGCGATGGTCTGGCGGGTGCCGCGCCACACACCGCGGCTGCGGTCATATTGCTCGAGCGCCTTTTGCAACGCCTTGGAGGCCACGACCTGCAATTGCGGATCGGCGGTCGAGCGGATCGAGAGGCCGCCGCCGAAGAACTCCTCTTCGCCGAATTCGCGCGAAAGCTGGCGGCGGATTTCGTCGGTGAAATAGTCGCGCGGCGGCAGCGATTGCGCAAAGGAGGGGAAATCGCCGTTCTGGACCGAGCGCAGCGGCAATTCGCGCTCGCTCTCGTAGGTGGCCTGATCGATATAACCGTTCTGCCACATCTCGCGCAGGACATAGTTGCGCCGTTCGGTCACGCGCTCCTTGGCGCGCACGGGGTGGTAGCGACCCGGTGCCTGCGGCATGGCGGCGAGGGTCGCGGCCTCGTGCGGGGTCAGATCGGTCAGCGCCTTGTTGAAATAGGTCAGCGAGGCCGCAGCCACGCCAAAGCTGTTCTGGCCAAGGAAAATCTCGTTGAGGTAAAGCTCGAGGATCTGGTCCTTGCTCAGCGAGGTCTCGAGACGGGTCGCGAGGATCAGCTCCTTGATCTTGCGCTCGACGCTGCGGTCCGAGGACAGCAGGAAGTTCTTCATCACCTGCTGGGTAATGGTCGAAGCGCCGCGCATCTGCCCGCCCGAGCGCAGGCCCTGCACCACCGCACCGGCCATGCCGCGCAGGTCATAGCCGGGGTGGGTGTAGAAATTCTTGTCCTCGGCCGAGATGAAAGCTTCCTTCACCAGCGGCGGGATCTCGTCGATCGGAACGAAAATCCGGCGCTCTTCGGCGAATTCGTCGATGAGCCGGCCCTCGCCCGAATAGATCCGGCTGGTGGTCTTGGGGCTGTATTGGGCAAGCTGCTCGTGGCTGGGCAGGTCGCGCGAATAGATCCACAGCACACCGCCCACGGTCAGGGCGATGAAGGCTGCCGCGGTCACGACCCAGGAAAAGATCGCGCCGAAAAAGTTCAGGAGAAAACGAAACACCGTGCCAGCCTCAGGTTTTGCGTGCGTCTCTATAGACGCGGCTTTTGGGGGCGTCAAAACAAGCTTGTATCATTTTCGCAAAAGCTCTGCCCGCGCCGCCTCGTCCTGCGTCCATACGCCGATCGATTTGGTAATGGAGCGGGCCATATTCGCGCGCCATTCGGGATCAAAGAGATTGGCGCGGTCGGACGGGTCGGTCAGAAAGCCCAGCTCGATCAGGACCGAGGGAATATCGGGCGATTTCAACACCGAAAACGCGGCGCCCCGCACCGGACGGCGATGCATATCGAACCCCGAGCGCGACAGTTCCGACGCCAGCATCCCCGCGAAATTCTGCGAGCGCGGATGGGTTTCGAGCCGTGCGAGATCCATGAGGACTTCGGCCACCTCGTCATCGGTCCCGCTCAGATCGACGCCCGACAAAATATCGTCGCGATCATGGCGGGTCGCCAGCTCGAGCGAGGCGCGGTCATTGGCCTCGCTGTTCCAGACATAGATCGTGGCACCGGCTGCCTGACCTTCGGGCAAGGCATCCGCATGAAAGGACAGGAAAATATCGGCGCCTTGGGCGCGCGCGATGGTCATGCGGCGTTCGAGCGGGACGAAGGAATCATCGTCGCGGGTGGTAATGACCTCATAGCCCGCCGCGCGCAGCACGCCCGAAAGCTCGTGGACAAAGCCCAGCATGACAGCCGCTTCGCTGATCGCGCCGACCTGTGCTCCGGGGTCGATGCCGCCGTGTCCGGGATCGACCGCAACGCGCAGGGGACGCTCGGCGCTACCCGCAACCGAACGCGGCTTGGCGGCGGGAACGGTGCTCGGCGGCAGGTCCCACATCGCCAGAAGCGCATCCTGCTGCACTTCGAAATCCTTGTCCTTGACCGGCTCGATCCGCATCGAAATCACCGAACCCTGTGCACCCTCGGGCGTCTGGATCGAGCGGCGCATCGCATAGGGGCCGGCCAGCTCGATCACCATCCGCGACCAACCGGCGCGGAACCGGCCCCAGCGCAGACCGGGCACGAGGCCCGAACCGTCGATCGCCGCGGGCTGGTTTTCCCCGAAATCGAGATGGCGGAAGTCGATGATCAGCCGCGGCGGCTCGGCCAAAAAATAGCTGCGGTAGGGCACCGCATGGCTGGTCGCGATACGGATGTCGAGCGGGCGCGGCCGACCACGGTCGCGCCCTTCGGCGCTGATCGTGGTCCGCGCCGGATCAAGCGCCGCCGTCGCGCCGGCAGGAAGCATGCGTTCGCCCAAGCGCGGAACTTCGGGTGTGGCGGGCTGTTCGGGGGCGGCAAATGCGGGGTCCGTATCCGCCACCTGCTCCGCGCCCTCTTGCGCGAACGCTGGCCGACCAGAAACAGGGGCCGTCAACAACCCCAGCATCAGCCCCAAGATCAGCCCGCGCGCGCGCACCATCCTCAGCGTCCGGCCATGAATCGGGTCAGACGCGCCAGCCCCTCGGCGATTTCGGGCGTCGAGCGCGCATAGCTGAAGCGCAGCGAACGCGCGCCGCGCACCGGATCGAAATCGAGCCCCGGCGTGACCGCAACCCCTGCCTTTTCGAGGATCTCGGCGGCAAAGGCGAGGCTGTCGTCGGTCAGGTCCGAGACATCGGCATAGATGTAGAACGCCCCCTCGGGCGGCGCGATCTTGGTGAAACCGGCTTTGGGAAGCTCTTCGAGCATCAGGCGGCGGTTCTCGGCATAGACGGCAAGATTGGCCTGCGCCTCCTCGTGGCAGTCAAGGGCCGCGAGCGCCGCAACCTGACTGGCATGGGGCGGGCAGATGAACATGTTCTGCGCGATACGCTCGACCGTGCGGATATGGCTCTCGGGAACGATCATCCAGCCCAGACGCCAGCCGGTCATGCTGAAATATTTGGAGAAGGAATTGATGACGAAAACATCATCCGTCACTTCGAGCGCCGAATGGCAGCGCGTGCCGTAATCAAGCCCGTGATAGATCTCGTCCGAAACCACCGCGATTCCGAGTTCCGAGGCGCGTTTGGTCAGCGCCGCAAGCTCGTCACGGCTCAGAACCGTGCCCGAAGGATTGCCCGGCGATGCGAGGATGAGGCCCTGCACGCCCTCGGGGATTTCATCGGGTTGCGGCTGGAAGCGGTTCTCGGCCTTTGTGGGAATTCCGACCGGCTCGACCGACATGGCGCGCAGGATCTGGCGGTAGCTCGGATAGCCGGGCTCGCCGAGGGCAACCTTGTCGCCTGCGTCGAAAAGGGCTGAAAAAGCAAGGATGAAGGCGCCCGAAGAACCCGGCGTGACAACGACGCGCGCCGGATCGACCGTGACGCCATACCAGCGCTTGTAGAGATCGGCGATGCCCTGACGCAGCGCGGGCAGACCAAGTGCCACGGTATAGCCGAGCGGCTCGTCGATGGATTTCGCAAGCGCCTCGCGCGCACCTTTGGGCGCCGCGCTGGAGGGCTGGCCCACCTCCATATGGATGATCGAGCGCCCCGAGGCTTCGGCGGCACGCGCAGCCTCCATGACATCCATGACGATGAAAGCGTCGACTTGCCCGCGTTGCGATTGTCTCATGCTCTGTCCCCTTTTGCTTTCCTATCCCAAGCCCGGTGCCCGGGGTCAAGCAATCACGCAGAGGTGTCCTTGAAACCAAACGCTTTGACAGGCATTTTGCCCTAAATTTGAGGGGATATCCAAGATGAAACCCATGCTCGCCGCCCTGGCGCTGACTGTTGCGACCGCCCTGCCGGCCTTTGCCTTTGATCCGGCAAACATGTCTGACGCGGAAAAAGAGGCCTTCGGCACCGCCATTCGCGAATATCTGATGGCCAATCCCGAAGTGCTGGTCGAGTCGATCAACGTGCTCGAGGCTCGCCGCGTCGCCCAAGAGGTGGAAAACGACGCGCTTTTGGTCGTCAACAACCGCGACGCGATTTTCGAGGACGGCCATAGCTGGGTCGGCGGCAATCCCGACGGCGACATCACCATGGTCGAATTCGTCGACTACAAATGCGGCTATTGCAAGAAGGTGAACCCCGAGGTCGAGGCCTTGATCAAATCGGACGGCAACATCCGCTTCATCCTCAAGGAATTCCCGATTCTCGGTCAGGAAAGCGACATCGCCGCCCGTTTCGCGGTTTCGGTCCAGCAGATCGCCGGACCCGAGGCCTATAAAAAGGCCCATGACGCGCTCATGACGCTGAACGGTCCGGTCAATCTCGAAAGCCTGACCAAGCTGGCGCAGGAACAGGGTCTGGATTCGCAGGCCGTGATCAACCGCATGAACACCGAAGACGTGAGCGCGGTTCTGCGCAAGAACCACCAGCTCGCCGAAAGCATGGCGATCATGGGCACGCCCACCTTCATCATCGGTCCCGAGATGCTTCGCGGCGTTCCGGCCTCCGGTCTGGCGAATGCGGTCGAAGCCGCCCGCAAATCGCAAGCCGAACAGGGCTGAGCCTCGGCCCCGTCACCAAAGCGAAAGGGCGGCCAATGGCCGCCCTTTTTGCAATCCAAGCGCTGCAATCCAAGCGCGAGGGGCGCGCATTATTCGGCGGCATCCGCCGCTGCGGCCTCGGCATCGAGCTTGGCTGCGCGTTCCTCGACCAGACCGACGATGTGATCGACCATCTGGTCGTTCGACATTTTGTGGTCCTGCTTGCCGGCCAGATAGACCATGCCCGAGCCTGCGCCGCCGCCGGTGAAACCGATATCGGTCATCAATGCCTCGCCCGGGCCGTTCACGACACAGCCGATGATCGAAAGGCTCATCGGTTGCTTGATGTGTTCGAGCCGCTTTTCCAGCTTTTCGACGGTTTTGATAACGTCGAAGCCCTGACGCGCGCAGCTCGGGCAGGAGATGATCTGGACGCCGCGGGTGCGCAGGCCAAGCGATTTAAGGATCTCGAAGCCGACTTTGACCTCTTCGACCGGATCAGCCGAAAGCGAAACGCGGATCGTATCGCCGATCCCCATCCACAAAAGATTGCCCAGCCCGATCGCCGATTTGACCGTGCCCGAGATCAGACCGCCCGCCTCGGTAATCCCCAGATGGATCGGCGCATCGGTGGCGTCGGCCAGCTCCTGATAGGCGGCTGCCGACAGGAAAACATCAGAGGCTTTCACCGAGATCTTGAACTCGTGGAAGTCGTTGTCCTGCAAAAGCTTGATGTGGTCGAGCCCGCTTTCGACCATGGCCGCGGGGCAAGGCTCGCCGTATTTTTCCAGAAGGTGCTTTTCGAGACTGCCGGCATTGACCCCGATCCGGATCGAACAGCCGTGGTCTTTGGCCGCGCGCACGACCTCGGCCACGCGTTTGGCATCGCCGATATTGCCGGGGTTGATGCGCAGACAAGCGGCACCGGCCTCGGCGGCCTCGATCGCACGTTTGTAGTGGAAATGGATGTCGGCGACGATCGGAACCGGACTTTCGCGGCAGATCTCACGCAAGGCTTGCGTCGACGCCTCGTCCGGCGTCGAGACGCGCACGATATCGGCCCCGACATCGGCGGCGCGGATGATCTGGTCCAGCGTCGCACGCACATCCGAGGTATCGGTATTGGTCATGGTCTGGACCGAGATCGGCGCATCGCCGCCCACCGGCACTTTGCCGACCATGATCTGACGGGATTTGCGACGCTCGACATTGCGCCAGGGACGGATCGGATTGTGGGTCATGAGCCTGCTCTTTCGCTTGGCCAATGAAATAGGCCTGTCGCCGGCTGCAAGCAAGCCGAGGCGACAGGGTTAAGCTTCACGGTTGCGTTTCGGACGCAGCGGCGAAACGGGGCGGAAGTCCGGCGCCGGTTACTCGACCGGCGCGGGATTGTCCAAAGCCGATCCACCCTCGCCTGCAGCTTGCGCAGCCGAGGCGAGCGCGATCATCTGGGCCAGTTCGGGATCTTTGCTCAGATCGGCGAAAGCGTATTTCTCGGCAAGGGCGTGGGGCGAAAGCTCGACATTCTTGACGACCTGCGCGCCCGGCGCCGCGGGGCCGTAGGTCTGGCCATTGACCGCGAAATAGACCGCACCCGAATTGCCCGCACGCAGGATCGGCGGCTCTTCGAGCTTGGGCAAAGCGAAACGCTCGCCCGCATCCATGGTTTTCTCAAGAAGGACCGTGCCGTCGGCCGAGGTCACACGCACCCATGCAGGACGCACCGCCAGCAACTCGACCGCTGCCGCATCCGGCGCAACCGTGCGCACGGAGGACATATCACCGGGCATCACCGGCCCCATGGCAAGAGCCTCGCCCGTCTGCGTCGAGGCGGCACCACCCTGCCCCGAAGGCGAAGGCGCGAGCGGGATATGGCCGCCGGCAATCAAAGCCGCATTGGCGTCACCCGAACCCGTATTGCCGGCAACCGCCGTAGTGCTTGCGGGCACGCTCTCGCCGGTCGCGGCGACAACGCCGGGATCGATCGAAGCAATCGGGCCGTCGCGCGCGGTCAGAACCGGCACTTCGAGCACTTGCGGGCGATAGATGCGGTCCAACCCTTCGGGCTGCGGCAGGTTCACTTGCGCCGTATCAAAACTTTCGGGCAGCGAGGCATCCTGAACCGGATCAAGGCTCGCCACCACGCCCGGCGCATGTTCGCCCGGCGTGAGATTGACCTTTTGCACTTCCTGCAGGACCGACCAGCCGCCATAGCCCAAACCGCCGACCAAAAGCGCCATGACGATCAGCGAACCGATGGCTTTGGGTTCGACCGAAGACCAGAAACTCTGCTGCTGCGGCAGGAAAAGCGCATGGGGGTTGGCCAAAGCCTCGGCCGGATCCGAAGGTCGGCGCTGGGGTTTGGGGCCAGAGGCCGCCGCGGCGAGGCCATGCGGCGGGCGGAACCCCGATTCGGTGCAGAAGCGCTGGAAGGTCCAGTCCGGATCCATGCCGAGATAGCGCGAATAGGACCGGACATAGCCGGGGATGAAGCTCGGCGCGTCGAAGGCCGTCACATCACAGTTTTCTATCGCGGCCACGAACGAGGCACGGATGCGCAGCTCGCGCTGAACATCGAGCAGGGATTTCCCCATCGTCGCGCGCTCACCGCGCATCAGGTCACCAAGACGGATATCGTCGGTGTCCTCATATCCCGGCGGGACACCCACCGGGACCTCTTCGCTATCTGCCGGGGTTGCGCCCCTCAGCCCGATCATCTGTGCCTGCCCTATGCTGCCGATTAGTCTCTGCGCGAATCAATAACGTCCCACAGATTTCTTACGTAATGATTATCACGGCGGCGAGAGCTTTTCACCATCAAAGGTCTTAGGCAACCGCCGATGAGCGGTTAAGTGAGCATTGCGACCACAAAGCGTCCATTGCACGAACAAGCTGGTCGATCTGCTTGTAATCATGGACGGGCGACGGGGTGAAGCGCAGGCGCTCGGTCCCGCGCGGCACGGTCGGGAAGTTGATCGGCTGCACATAGATGCCGTATTGCGACAAAAGCAGATCCGACAAAGCCTTGCAGTGCTTGGGATGGCCGACATGGACCGGCACGATATGGCTGCCGTGATCCATGATCGGCATGCCGAGCGCGCGCAAACGCATCTTCAGCACCTTGGCATGATCTTGCTGCTCGTCGCGCAGCTTCTGGCCCTCTGCCGTCTTGAGGAAGGCGATCGAGGCCGCCGCACCCGCCGCGACTGCCGGCGGCAGCGAAGTCGTGAAGATGAACCCCGGCGCATAGCTGCGGATCGCGTCGATCATCTTGGCCGAACCGGCAATATAGCCGCCGAAAACGCCGAAGGCTTTGCCGAGCGTGCCGTTGAACAGGTCGATGCGATGGGCCAGACCGTCGCGTTCGGCAACGCCGCCGCCACGCGGGCCATACATGCCGACGGCATGAACCTCGTCGAGATAGGTCAAGGCGTTGAATTCGTCGGCAAGATCGCAGATCGCTTCGATCGGGCCGAAGTCGCCGTCCATCGAATAAATCGATTCAAAGGCGATCAATTTCGGAACCGACGGATCATCGGCAGCCAGCAGCTCGCGCAGATGGGCGAGATCGTTGTGGCGGAAAATGCGCTTGGGACCGTCGAAACGCTTGATCCCCTCGATCATCGACGCATGGTTCAGCTCGTCCGAATAGATAATCAGGCCGGGGAACAGCTTGCGCAGGGTCGAAAGCGTGGAATCGTTGGCGGCATAGGCGCTCGAAAAGACGAGCGCGGCCTCTTTTTGATGCAGATCGGCAAGCTCGGCCTCGAGGCGGCGGTGATAGACCGTCGTTCCCGAAATATTGCGCGTGCCGCCGGAGCCCGCGCCGGTCGCATCCAGCGCCTCGTGCATCGCGGCCAAAACGGCAGGGTGCTGGCCCATGCCCAAATAATCGTTTCCGCACCAGACGGTTATCTCGGTCTCGGTTCCGTCCGGACGTGTCCAGATGGCCTGAGGGTAGACACCCTTCCGCCGCTCGATATCGATGAAGGTGCGATAGCGGCCTTCTTCATGAAGCCTGCTGATCGCCTGATCGAGTGCGGCTGAATAATCCATCGCTTGGCCCCTTGCCTTGCTTGAACTTAGACATTCCGAGGACCATTACTTGTTCCATCGGGTCCGGCATAGATAAGGCTCGGGGCCGGAAAATGACAGTGCAAAAGTGTCGCAATGCGACAATGGAAGCAGTGCAAAACCTAGGAAAACAATCAGGAAAGGTTGGGAAATGACCTCCGCAAGCGCGCTCGAAAAAGTCCTCGGGAAACTGGATGAAGGACTTCCGCAAGCCCTCGACCGGCTGCTCGACCTGCTGCGCATCCCTTCGATCTCGACCGATCCGGCCTTTGCGGGCGACGTCCGCCGCGCGGCGGAATGGCTGCGCGATGATCTGGCCGCGATCGGCTTTGACGTCTCGATCCGCGAAACGCCCGGCCATCCGATGGTCGTCGCACATTCCGCACCAGGAACCGGCCGCAAGATCCTGTTTTACGGGCATTATGACGTCCAGCCCGTCGATCCGCTCGAGTTGTGGGATACGCCCCCCTTCGAACCGCGCATCGAGGATACGCCGAAGGGCAAGGTCATCCGCGCCCGAGGTGCATCCGACGACAAAGGCCAGCTGATGACCTTCATCGAAGCCTTCCGCGCCTGGAAAGAGGTGCACGGCAGCCTGCCCGAAGGGCTGATCCTGCTGCTCGAAGGCGAAGAGGAATCCGGCTCGCCGAGCCTGCGCCCCTTCCTGATTGAGAACGCCTCCGAGCTGAAGGCCGACATCGCCGCTATCTGCGACACCAGCCGCTATACCGACGGCCGCCCCGCGATCACGACGCAGCTGCGCGGCCTTTACGGCGAAGAGATCACCCTGCGCGCCGCCGACCGCGACCTGCATTCAGGTTATTTCGGAGGTATTGCCGCCAACCCGTTGCAAATCCTGTGCAATGCCTTTGCGGGAATGAAGGATTCCGATGGCCGCATTACCCTTCCGGGGTTCTACGACGGCGTGACGGAACTGCCCGAGGCGTTGCGCAAGGACTGGGAGGCGCTTGACTTCAGCTCCGCCGATTTCCTCGGCGCGGTCGGACTGAAAGAGCCGATTGGCGAAAAGGGCCGCACCGGTCTCGAGATGACCTGGAGCCGTCCGACCTTCGAGATCAACGGCATGTCCGGCGGTTATACCGGCCAGGGCTTCAAGACCGTCCTGCCCGGCGAAGCAACCGCGAAAGTCAGCTTCCGCCTTGTCGGCGATCAGGATCCCGAGAAGATCAAAACCGCCTTCCGTGCCTATATGGAAAAGGCGATCCCCGCCGATTGCTCGATCAGCTTCAAGCACCACGGCGGAAGCCCCGCGAGCCATATGAACATCACCGATCCGGCCTTTGCCGCGGCGAAACAGGCATTGAGCGAGGAATGGGGCGTCGAGGCGGCCTTTGTCGGCGCCGGCGGCTCGATCCCGATTGCCGGCGATTTTCAGGAATTGCTCGACATGGATACGATGATGGTGGGCTTTGCCATGGATGACGACCGCATCCATTCGCCCAACGAGAAATACGATGTCGAGAGCTTCGCCAAAGGCGCGCGCAGCTGGGCACGCATCATCGCCACATTCGCCTGAGCAGAGGCCGCAGCCAAACAGAAAGGGGCGCCATAACGGCGCCCCTTTCCTTTTGCGAAACGAAGATCGCGATCAGGCTGCGCGGGCAACCAGCACTTCTTCGACATGCTTTTGCGCACCGGCCTCATCCCAGCCGTTCACGGCCGCGACTTCGCGGGTCAGACGCTCGAGCGCGGCTTCGTAAAGCTGACGCTCGGAATAGGATTGCTCGCGCTGTTCGTCGTTGCGGTGCAGGTCGCGTACCACCTCGGCAATCGACATCAGGTCGCCCGAGTTGATTTTCTGCTCGTATTCCTGAGCGCGGCGCGACCACATCGCGCGCTTGACGCGGGCCTTGCCCTTGAGCGTTTCCAGCGCACGTTCGATCAGGTCCGGGGTCGAGAGGCCACGCATCCCGATTTCGGTCGCGCGCGCGGTCGGAACGCGCAGGGTCATCTTGTCTTTCTCAAAGGAAATGACGAACATTTCCAGCCGAAGTCCCGCGACTTCCTGCTCATCGATCGAAACGATCCGGCCCACGCCATGGGTCGGATAAACGACAAAATCATCAGGGCGAAACTCAGACTTCTTCGATTTCGACATGGGTCATCCTCTAGGTGGCACCGCGGGCCGCGATGCAAATCGCCCCTGAAGGAAGGAAGCGCCCCTCCCCAGCAGGCCTAAATCCGTTTAATTCCGTAATGTCTCCGGGCAGACGGCGACATGCAGACGCATAAAAACCAAACGGTCAGCCCTTGGCGTGGCCGTCTGGTCCTGTATTGTGACAAGTTTATATCACAAAAATCGCCCGATAGATAGCGTCTCGCGGCAGCGCGGCATCGATCGCGTAATATCGATTGTTAACCAGCAATTCCAACGTTTTAGACGGGAGCCGAAGCCCCCGCCGGAAAAACGCGGCACCCGAAGGTCAGCCTGCAAAGAGAATCAATCGCCCTCGCCCGGCGCTTCCGAGAAATAGGCGTCCAGCTTGCCCGGTTTGCCATCCATTTCGGCATAGCCCGGCATCGGATCCTTCTTGCGCGTGATCACCGGCCATTGCTCGGAGTATTTGCGGTTGAACTCGACCCATTTCTCCATATCCGGCTCTGTGTCCGGACGGATCGCATCAGCGGGACATTCGGGTTCGCAAACGCCGCAATCGATGCATTCGTCGGGGTGGATCACCAAGGTGTTCTCACCCTCGTAGAAACAGTCAACCGGACAGACTTCCACGCAATCGGTGTATTTGCACATGATGCAATTTTCAGTGACGACATAGGTCATCTGCGCAGTCCTTAGCCTCGGGAATTTCTGTTGTGATTTGACCTAACCGCTTGGCCCCGATCATTCAAGCGTATCCGGCATCCCGCCGGTGGTCAGATCGAGATAAAGTGTCCGCGCCTCGCTGGCGGGGCCGCGCCGCTCGCCGGAGGCGACCACCTCGAGCGCCAAGACCCGTCCGGCCGTCGCGACCGTGATCTGGTCCCCCGCGCCGACGAGGCGCGCGGGTTTGTTGCAGGGAGCGCCGTTCACCCGCACTCCGCCGGACTGGATCCGGTCGGAGGCGAGTGTACGGGTCTTGAAAGCCCGGATATGGAAGAGCCAGCGGTCCAGCCGGATCCGGTCTTCGCTCACGACTTGTTCTTGAGCGCCGCGAGGATTGCGAAGGGGCTATCGGGGTCCATCGGCTTTTCGGCACGAGGCGGACGCGCCGAGAAGGATTTGGCCCCCTCGTTGCCGTTGTTGCCGCCTTTGGCGTGACGCGGGCCTTTGCCCTTGCCGCCCTGCTCGCCGTCCTCGTCGCGACGACGGTTGCCGCCGCCGTGACGCGGCTTGCCGCCCTGACCTTGCGAACGCTCGCCGCGATCACCGCGCTCCCCTTGGGCGTCGCCACCCTGGGCATTGCGGCGCGGACCGCGCGGACGCTGCTGCTGTTCGCCTTCGCCCGACTGGTTCTGGCCCTGCGGACGACGGTTCTGGCCGCCACGCGGACGCGGAGCCCAAGTGAAGCTGTAGAAGACTTCCATCTCGACCGGCGCGGCATCGGCTTCGGCAACCGCCTCTTCGACGACTTCACCGGCAGCGATGGCCGCTTCCTGTTCGGCCGCCTTGCGCAAAGCCTGTTCGGCTTCCCATTTCGCACGGGTTTCGGCCTGAAGGACGCTTTCCTCTTCGGTCAGCGGCAGGTTCGGATCGATCGGATCGGCTTCGACCTCGGCAGCAACAGCCGCCTCGGCACGGGCCTTCGGGCGCTCGCCTTTTTCGGCGCGGTAGCCGAGGCCACCCATCAGCGTCGCGAATTGCTCCAGCGTCATGCCGGTGATCGAGAGCATGTCCGGCGTCGCCTCGAAACCGCCGCGGCTGTCTTGCGCGCGCAGCATGTCGGCCAAACGCTCGAGCATGTCGATGCGGATCGCACGGTCGCCCGCCGCGTGATAGCCCGAAAGCGTGTAATAGCCTTTGGGGACATCGGGCAGGTTCGGGATGGTCACCAGACCGGGCGGCGGGCTTTCGGGGAATTCCGACAGATCCTGATCCAGACCCCAAAGCACCAGACGCAGACGGGTCGGCGCGGGCTTCAAAAGCGCGGGCAGGAAGATCGTATACTGACCGAAACGGACGCCGTGTTTGCGCAGAACGCCACGGGCTTCCTGATCGAGATCCTTGACCTCGTTCGCGACCTGTTCGCGCGGCAGAACGCCAAGCGCCTCGACCAGACGGAACGCGAAGCCGCGGGCCAGACCGGTCAGGGTCTCGTCGTTTTTCAGCGCGAGCAGCGCCTCGAAGCCAGTTGCGACCTTGCGGTCGATGAAGTGCTGAAGGCGACGCTTGACCTTCTCTGCGATCTCGGGACCGGCTTCCTCGTCAACGAAAGCCTCGACCTGCGGTTTCAGCGGTTCGGAGCCCTTCACGAGCTTGCCGATCGCCGAGCTGCCCCACATCAGGCCACCCTGTTCGGTGAAGTCCAGCTCGGTATCGGGCGCGTTGTAGAAACGGTCCGCACGCAGGTGGAATTCCGGCTTCAAAGCCTCATATGCCGCGCGGGTCAGCGTCCGTGCCTCATCCCCCGATGCTGACGGATCTGCTTGAAAGCGAAACCCTTCCAGTCGTCCGGCGAATTCGCCCTCGACTGTCACTTCGCCCTTATCATTCACCTCGGCCACAAGGCTCTCCTTCTGCTTGAGCCGGCGCAAGAGCACTGATGTGCGCCGGTCCACGAATCTTTGCGTCAAAGCCGCATGCAACGCATCCGACAGGCGGTCTTCTACCGCGCGTGTCTCGTTCCGCCAATGGCTTTCATTGCGAACCCATCCCGATCGTTGAGCCACATAGGTCCAGGTCCGGATGAAAGCGAGGCGTTTGGACAGCGTGTCGATGTCGCCGAGCGGGTTGTCGATGCGCTTGATCTGGTTGGCAAGCCATTCCTGCGGAATGCCGCCTTCGAGCAGGAATTCGAAGATCCGTGCGAGCAATGTGCTATGCTCTGCTGGTGAAATGCCGCGAAAGTCGGGAATACGGCAGGTGTCCCACAGCAGTCTGACATCGCTGCCGCTGTTCACCCGCGCCCGGATTTCGGGCATTTCGCGCAGGGCCCTGAGCGCACGCAGATCGTCGGCCTCGCGGCCGCGCATCAGCCATTCGGACGAGGTCGGCGCCTCCAAAGATTGCAGCAAACGGTCGAGCGTTCCGTATTCGAGGGCGTGATTTCGCCACATCAAACGCTTGATCGGTGCGAAACGGTGATTCTCTATCGCATCGATCAGGCCGGGATCGAGCATCTCGGCCTCGCCGGTGACGCCGAAGGTGCCCGCTTCGGTGAAGCGGCCGGCGCGGCCCGCGATCTGGCCCATTTCATGGGGGAAAAGCGGACGCATGCGGTGGCCGTCGAATTTGTCGGTGGCCGAGAAGGCGACGTGATGGATATCGAGGTTGAGCCCCATCCCGATCGCATCGGTCGCGACGAGAAATTCGACATCGCCGTTTTGGTACATCTCGACCTGCGCGTTGCGCGTGCGCGGCGAGAGCGCGCCCATAACCACCGCCGCCCCGCCCTTCTGGCGGCGCAAAAGCTCGGCCATCGCATAGACGTTGTCGACCGAAAAGCCGACGATCGCCGAGCGACGCGGCATGCGCGACAATTTTTTCGATCCCGCCCAGCTCAGCTCGGAAAAGCGGTCGCGATGGAGAAACTGCGCCCCCGGCACCAGAGCCGCAATCGCCGGACGCATCGTATCCGAGCCCAGAAGCAGGGTTTCGTGAATGCCGCGCGCGTTCAAAAGCCGTTCGGTAAAGACATGGCCGCGCTCGGGGTCGGCGCAAAGCTGGATCTCGTCGACCGCGACGAAATCGGCGCCGACATCGGGCATGGCCTCGGTGGTGGCGACCCAATATTGCACCTTGTCGGGGATGATGCGCTCTTCGCCGGTGACCAAAGCCACGACGCGTGCCCCGCGTTTGGCGACGATGCGGTCATAGACCTCGCGCGCCAAAAGCCGCAAAGGCAGGCCGATAACGCCGGTGCGATGGGCCAGCATCCGTTCGATCGCGTAATGCGTCTTGCCGGTATTGGTTGGCCCCAGCACTGCCGTGACCCGTGAATTGTTCTGCATTGTCAGGCGTCCGTGCCGGCGGCTTTCTGCTCGAGCCGAGTGACCGCGTCGACGGCTTCTTGCTGGTGCGGATTGATCTTGAGACTTGCCCGATAGGCGTCGAGCGCGCGTTTGTCATCCCCGGTCTCTTCCAGCATCCCGCCCAATTGCGTCAGCGCGATGAAATGGCGCGGCTCGAGCTGGAGCGTCATGCCGAGATCGGCGACCGCGGGGCCGAACTCGCCGTCGAGATAATAGGCCACCGCCCGCAAATACCAGCCACTCGCGAAATCGGGGGCGTGATCGGTCAAAGCCGTCAGATGCCCGATGGAGGCCGCGAGATCACCGGCATCAAGGGCCTCCTCGCCGCGCTTGTAGAGCAAATCCATCGCGGCAGATCCCGAACGCGACCAGATGCGCTGGATATCGGATTGGGCGCGGATCCAGGCATCGCCCTCGGGGGCTGCGAGCTCGGCGAAAAGCTGGTCGATATCCTGCGCACTGGGAGCTGCGGCTGCGGGATCGGCCGCGACATCATTGGTGCTGCCGAAATCGCCAGCAAGCCCTTCGGCATCGGGGTCCGGTTCGGGCAGAAGATCGGGCAGATCCTCGGGCTGGATTCCGTCGGGCAGCATTTGCCCCTCGGAGGGCGGCGGCAGCTCCACAAAGGGCAGCTCGCCCTCGGGCGTGGCCTCCTGAACCGGCACCAGATCCGACGTGCCCGACCTCTTGGCGGTTTCCTCTGAAACGGCGACGCTTCCGCTTGCCATTCCCAGACAAATCGCGAGGCTGAATGCCGTCAGGGCAGAGTGGAATTTGCAAGCAATCTGTCGCATAAGACCTATGTAATCGTTTGACGGAATTTATTCCAGAGAAAGCCGGAAGGATCGCCTAAATGAGCAAAGTTGTGGATGCAGCAGTCGAAGCGCTGTCGAAGAAGGTGCAAAAATTTGATTCGACGGCGAAATTCGTCATCACCGACGAAGGTGCGATCATCATCGACGAAAACGGCGTGCGCGCGGGCGACGAAGAAACCGATGTCACCCTGACCGCCAGCCGTGAAACCTTCGAAGGCATCCTCGACGGTTCGGTCAATCCGACCATGGCCTTCATGACCGGCAAGCTGAAAGTCGAAGGCGCGATGGGTGTCGCCATGAAACTGGGCGCGCTTTTGTCCTGAGGACATTCGTGGCACCCGCCCCGTTCAGCACGCTTCCCGGGGACCAGCTTCCCCGGGCACGCGCCTTCTGGCTGCGCGCCGAAGACGGAATCCGCCTGCGTGCCGCCCATTGGCCCGCGGCAACCGAGCAATTGGGAACGGTGCTGCTGTTTCAGGGCCGCGCCGAATATCTCGAGAAATACAACGGTGTCGCACAGGCGCTCAACGAGGCGGGCTATGACGTCCTCTCGCTTGATTGGCGCGGTCAGGGCCTCTCGGACCGGCTGATCGACAATCCACATCTCAGCCATATCGCCGATTTCGCCGATTACCAGCGCGACGTGCTGGAGCTGGTGGTGGCCGCCGGAGAGCTCTCGCTGCCCCGGCCCTGGCATCTTCTGGCCCATTCGATGGGCGGCGCGATCGGCTATGCCTCGCTTCTGGACGAATTGCCGGTGGTCTCGGCGGTGTTTTCCTCGCCGATGTGGGGGATCAACACCACGCCCTATCCGCTTTGGTCGATTCGCGGCTGGGCCAAGCTCGGCCGCCGGATCGGAGGCGGCAGCAGGCATTGCCCCGGCTCGGGCGGCGACCAGCCGATGGTGCTGCATCACTCTTTCGCCGAAAACAATCTGACCGGCGACGGTTTGCGCTGGGGCCGTCTTGTCGCCGAAACCGACAACTGGCCCGAGCTGACCCTTGGCGGCGTCACTTTCGACTGGCTTGATGCGGCGATCCGCGAATGCGACCGCATCAGGACGATGCCGCTGCCCGCCCAGCCCTGCCTGATCGCGATGAGCCCCAAGGACAAGGTCGTGAGCCCGCGCGCCATCCGCGCCCGCGCCTCCGGCTGGCATGACGGCGAATTGCTCGAGATCGACGGCGCGCGCCACGAGCCCCTGATCGAGCGCGCACCGCTCCGGCGTCATTTTCTCAATGCCTTGATCCGTCATTTCCGCTCTGTGGGTTGAAGACCGGCGTCGGAGAGGTCAAATCTTGGTCAACTGAAAGGACCCGAGATGACGTTTTCCGCCTCTTTCTTCCCCCTTGCCGCAATGGCTTACGGCCGCGACGCGCTGGCACGCGACAAGGACGCGGGTGCAAAACCCTCCGATGCTGCCGCCGATCTGGGGCAATTGCCCGATTGGGATCTGGGCGATCTCTACCCTGCCCCCGACGCACCGGAACTGGCCCGCGACATCGCCGCGCTTGAAACCGCAGCCGCCAGCTTTGCCGCCGATTACGAAGGCCGCCTCGACACCCTCGACGCCGCCGAAATGCTGGCCTGCATCAGGCGTTATGAAGACATCAGCGTGACCGGCGGGCGCATCATGTCCTATGCGGGCTTGCGCTATTACCAAAACAGCACTGATGGCGAGCGCGCCAAAATGCTGGGCGACCTGCAGGAAAAGATCACCAACTTCACGACGCCGCTGGTCTTTTTCTCGTTGGAATTCAACCGCATCCCTGATGATGTTTACGAAGCGGTCTTTACCGCCGAAAACGGCCCGAGCCGCTACAAGCCGGTCTTTGACCGCATGCGCGCGATGCGGCCCTACCAGCTTTCAGACGAGCTGGAAAAATTCCTCCACGACAATTCGGTCGTCGGTGCCGCCGCATGGAACCGCCTTTTCGACGAAACCACGGCCGGTCTGACCTTCGAGGTTGACGGCGAGACCCTCGGCATCGAGGCGACGCTGAACCTTCTGACCGACCACGACCGCGCCAAACGCGAGGCCGGCGCGCGCGCCCTCGCCAAAGTCTTCGGCGAGAACGTCAAGCTTTTCGCCCGCATCCACAACACCCTCGCCAAGGAAAAGGCGATCGAAGACAAGTGGCGCAAAATGCCCAGCCCGCAATTCGGCCGCCACCTCTCGAACGATGTCGAGCCGGAAGTGGTCGAGGCTTTGCGCAATGCCGTCACCGCCGCCTATCCGCGCCTGTCGCACCGCTATTATGCGCTGAAAGCGAAATGGCTGGGCCTCGAGAAGATGCAGGTCTGGGACCGCAACGCACCGCTTCCGACCGAGACGCCGCGCACCATCAACTGGGCCGAGGCCGAGGCGACCGTGCTGGACGCCTATGCCGGCTTCTCGCCCGATCTTGCGGCTTTGGCCAAACCCTTCTTCGACAAGGGCTGGATCGACGCGGGCGTCAAACCGGGCAAAGCCCCGGGCGCTTTCGCCCATCCGACCGTCGTCACGGTTCACCCCTATGTCATGCTGAACTATCTGGGAAAACCCCGCGATGTCATGACCTTGGCGCATGAACTTGGACATGGCGTCCACCAGAGTCTCGCCGCCGCTCAGGGCGAATTGCTGGCCTCGACCCCGCTGACCTTGGCTGAAACCGCCTCGGTCTTCGGCGAGATGCTGACCTTCCGCGCGCTGCTGGCCAAGACCACCGATCCGGTCGAGCGCAAGGGGCTTTTGGCAGGCAAGGTCGAGGATATGATCAATACGGTCGTGCGCCAGATCGCTTTCTACGACTTTGAAAGCAAGCTTCATGCCGCCCGCGCAGAGGGCGAACTGACACCCGAGGACATCAACGACCTCTGGATGTCGGTTCAGGCGGAATCTTTGGGTCCGGTCTTTGAATTCATGCCGGGCTACGAGACCTTCTGGTCCTATATCCCGCATTTCGTCCATTCGCCTTTCTACGTCTATGCCTATGCATTCGGCGACGGACTGGTGAACGCGCTTTATGCCGCCTACGAGGGCGGTCTGCCCGACTTCCAGTCGAAATATTTCGACCTGTTGAAGGCCGGCGGATCGAAACACCACAGCGAATTGCTGGCGCCCTTCGGGTTGAACGCTGCCGATCCGGCCTTCTGGGACAAGGGTCTGTCGATGATCGAGGGCTTCATCGACGAGCTCGAGGCAATGGAAGCTTGATCCGGCTCGAGCCCATCTCGCACGAGGATCTGGACCGCGTCGCCCATGTCGCGGTCCACCCCGATCAAGAGCCGTTCTGCGGCTCGATCGGGGAGCATTTCTCGAACCTGAACCCCGATTTCGATTTCCATATCGTATTGCGGGACGAAAAAGTGGTCGGCTTTTTCAAAACCGACCGCGCTTTCCACAAAAGCTATCCTTTCGCCCGCGACGGCGAAATCGGGGTGCGCGGCGTGATGATCGACGCTTCCGAACAGGGCAAGGGCACCGGCAAGGCTGCGATGGCCGCGCTGCCGGCCTATGCGGCGGCACTTTATCCGGCCGCCACGGGGCTGGTCCTGTCGGTCAATATCGTCAATCCCGCGGCCCGTGCGGTCTATCTTGCGGCGGGTTTTGTCGACCACGGAGAGCTTTACCACGGCGGCAATCTCAGCGCGCAGCATGTCCTGCGCCTGCCGCTTGTTCCATCCGACCCAACCCTTCCTTGAAAGGCGCCCCATGAGACTGTTGCGACGTCTTCTCGCCCTCGTCCTTTTGCTCGGAATTGCGGCATTGGCCGCCCTTCTGGTCTGGGGCCCCGTCGTGGTCGAGAAAAGCCGCAACCGCCTCACGACGCCCCCCGAGGGCTGGCCGGTCAGCGCCGAGGCCGAGGCGCTGCACCAGCGCCTGACCATCGGCGATCTCCATGCGGATTCGCTTTTGTGGGACCGCGACCTGCTGGAACGCGCGGATTACGCCCATGTCGACATTCCGCGCCTGATCGAAGGCAATGTTGCGGTGCAGGTCTTTGCCGCCGTCACCAAAAGCCCGCGCAGCCAGAATTACAGCCATAACAGCACGGATGCCGCCGACAACATCACCCCTCTGGTAATGGGCCAGCTGCGCCCGCCGACCACATGGAACAGCCTGCGCGCCCGCGCGCTCGATCAGGCCGCCCGTCTTGGCGCCTATGCCGCCGAGGCCCCCGACAGCCTTGTCGTGATCCGTTCCAAAAGTGATCTTGCGACGCTGCTTGCCGCACGGGCGGGCGGTGCCAAGACCGTCGGCGGCCTTCTCGCGACCGAAGGCGGCCATCCGCTGGAAGGCCGGATCGAGAACCTGCGCCTGCTCTATGATGCCGGTTACCGCATCATCGGCATCACCCATTTCTTCGACAACGAGCTCGGCGGCAGCCTGCATGGCGAGGGTGGCTCGGGCAACGGGCTGACCGGTTTCGGGCGCGAGACCATCGCCGAGATGGGCGAGCGCGGCATGATTGTCGATCTCGCCCATGCCTCGCCGCAGGTGGTGCGCGACGTGTTGGCGATCCCGCGCGTGGTGCCGATCTTGTCCCATACCGGCATTCACGGCCATTGCCCGAGCCCGCGCAATCTCGACGACGACCTACTGAAGGGAATTGCGGCCAAAGGGGGGATCGTCGGGATCGGCTATTGGTCCGATGTCGTTTGCGGTCAAAGCCCCGCCGATATCGCCCGCGCGATCAGTGCCGCGATCACCCTTCTGGGCGAAGACCACGTCGCGCTCGGCTCGGATTACGACGGCTCGGTCGATGCGCCTTTCGATAGCGCCCATCTCGACGTGCTGACGCAGGCGCTGATGGACGAGGGGCTGGGCGAAGACCAGATCGCCAAGGTCATGGGCGGCAATATGATGCTTTACCTTGCCGCCCGCCTGCCCGATTAAACCTCTTTGACCCAACGCCGGACTTGCCCGAACCGCCGGCTCCGGCCTAATTGGTCACGACATCATCGCGAACAGGCCCGAAAGCCGAGAGGATCTCCATGCTGACCATTCACGGCGTTACCCGCTCGCGCGCCTCGCGGCTGATCTGGCTTTGCCACGAAGCGGGACTCGACTTCCGGCAGGTGCCGGTCATTCAGGCCTACCGTTTGGGCGACGCCGAGGCGCCCGATGCGCCGCTCAACACCCGCAGCCCCGAATTTCTGGCGCTTTCGCCCGCAGGCGCGATCCCCGTCTTGCAGGACGGCGACCTGACGCTTTCGGAATCCTTCGCCTGCACACAGTATCTGGCGCGCAAATACGGCAAGGATCTCGGTCCCCGCAACGAGGCCGAAGAAGCGCTCATGCTGCAATGGTCCTTTTACGCGGCGACCATGATCGAGCCGGATGCGCTCACCATCCTTTTCCTGCACAAACCCGGTCCGAACCAGTCCGGCGAGGATCAGGCGCTGATCGCCAATGCCGCCGAACGGCTGGTGCGTCCGCTCAAGGTGCTTGAAGATCACCTCTGCGCCCACCAGTTTATCGTGTCGGACCGCTTTACGGTGGCCGATCTCAACACCGCCGAGGTTCTGCGCTACGCCCAAGGCTTCGGCCCTCTGTGGGAGGCGTTCCCCGCCGTCAAAGGCTGGCTGACCGCCTGTCAGGACCGCCCCGCCTTCCGCAAAATGTGGCAGGAGCGCCTGCAGGAGCCCGAATAGGCCAACAACGGCTAGCGGGTAGCAGCCCTGACGCCACTACCCCTTGCCCAGTGCCCGACGCGCGTGAGATAAGCAGCAAATCAAAACAAGAGCAGTATTCCGATGGCCGACGATTTCTTCCCCACAGCTGAAACGGCAAGCAATGCCTATTCCGCCGCCTCGATCGAGGTGCTGGAGGGGCTGGAGCCGGTCCGCAAACGACCGGGCATGTATATCGGCGGCACCGATGAACGCGCGCTCCACCACCTTGTCGCCGAGATCCTCGACAACTCGATGGACGAGGCCGTCGCCGGTCACGCCAGCTGGATCGAGGTCGAGCTTCTGGCCGATTACAGCGTCGTCGTGCGCGACAACGGCCGCGGCATTCCCGTCGATCCGCATCCGAAATTCCCCGGCAAATCCGCGCTCGAAGTCATTCTCTGCACGCTGCACGCCGGCGGCAAATTCACCGAAGGCGCCTATCAGACCTCGGGCGGTCTGCACGGCGTCGGCGCATCGGTGGTGAATGCGCTTTCCGATCTCATGGTGGTTCAGGTCGCGCGCAACCGCGAGCTTTGGGAACAGCGCTTCTCGCGCGGGATCCCGCAAGGTCCGGTCGAGAAAATCGGCGCGGCCCCGAACCGTCGCGGCACGACCGTGACCTTCCATGCCGACGAACAGATTTTCCACGCGCACCGCTTCAAGCCCGCGCGCCTGATGAAGATGATCAAATCCAAGGCCTATCTTTTCTCGGGCGTCGAAATCCGCTGGAAAACCGAAATCGACGACGGCGAGACCCCGCTCGAGGCGACCTTCCATTTCCCCGGCGGTCTGGCCGATTACCTGACCGAGGTTCTGGGCAAATCCTCGACCTATGCCGACCGGCCCTTTGCCGGTTCGGTCGATTTCATGGAGAAGTTCCAGACCCCCGGCAAAGTCGATTGGGCGATCAACTGGACGCCCGCGCGCGACGGCTTCATCCAGAGCTATTGCAACACGGTCCCCACCCCCGAGGGCGGCACCCACGAGGCGGGCTTCTGGTCCGCGATCCTCAAGGGCGTGCGTGGTTACGGCGAGTTGATCAACAACAAAAAAGCCGCGCAGATCACCCGCGAGGATCTGGTGGTCGGCGGCAGCGCGCTGGTCTCGTGCTTCATCCGCGAGCCGGAATTCGTGGGCCAGACCAAGGACCGTCTGGCCACGGTCGAGGCCGCCCGTCTGGTCGAAGGCGCGGTGCGCGACCATTTCGACAATTGGCTCGCTGCCGATACCAAATCGGCAGGCGCGATCCTCGATTTCCTGATCCTGCGCGCCGAAGAACGTCTGCGCCGCAAGCAGGAAAAGGAAACCCAGCGCAAGACCGCCACGAAAAAGCTGCGTCTTCCGGGCAAGCTGGTCGATTGCTCGGCCACCAACCGCGACGGGACCGAACTGTTCATCGTCGAGGGGGACTCGGCAGGCGGCAGCGCCAAAATGGCGCGCGAACGCACCTCGCAGGCGCTTTTGCCGCTCAAGGGCAAAATCCTGAACGTGCTGGGCGCGGCTTCGTCCAAGCTCGGCTCGAACCAGGAGATTGCCGATCTTTGTCAGGCGCTCGGCGTCGGGATGGGCACGAAGTTCAACGTCGACGATCTGCGCTACGACAAGGTCATCATCATGACCGATGCCGATGTGGACGGCGCGCATATCGCGTCGCTTCTGATGACGTTCTTCTTCACCCAGATGCGGCCGCTGATCGACAAAGGGCATCTCTATCTCGCCTGCCCGCCGCTCTACCGCCTGACGCAGGGCGCCCATCGCATCTATGTCTCGGATGATGCCGAGAAAGAGCGCCTGATGGAGAAAGGCATTGGCGGAAAAGGAAAAATCGACGTGCAGCGCTTCAAGGGTCTGGGCGAAATGGACGCCAAGGACCTGAAAGACACGACGATGAACCCCAAGACGCGCAAGCTGATCCGCGTCTCGATCGACGACGAGGAAGGCGGCGAGACCGGCGATCTGGTCGAACGGCTGATGGGCAAAAAGCCCGAGCTGCGTTTCCAGTACATTCAGGAAAACGCACAATTCGCCGATGCCGAAGAGCTGGATGTCTGAGCCAGACCACAATCAGGGCGCGTGCAGCCAGCGCGCGCCGCTGTCCCTGACCGACGACCACATCCGCCGCGTGACCCGTTGTGTCGCGGGACATCTGCACGACCCCGCCTGGCGGCTTTTGGACGACGAGGATCTCGACCGGCTTGCCGCGCGACTGATCGGCGGGCGCTCCGGCCCCATTCCGGTCTTTGCCTATGGTTCGCTGATCTGGAACCCCGGATTTGCTGTTGGCGCGCGCAAACGTGCGACGGCGCCGAACTGGCACCGGCAGTTCACCATCCCGCTGACCCATTTCCGCGGCTCGCCCGAAACGCCGGGCCTGATGCTGGCGCTGGCTGCGGGCGGGCAATGCGAGGGGCTGATCCTCGAAATCGAGCGTGGCACCGAGGCCCAGTCCCTGCGCGCCATCCTGCGCCGCGAGCTTGTCGCCCACGAGCTTGCCGCCAATGCCCGCTGGATCGAGGTCGAGACCGCGCAAGGGATTCAGGAGGCTTTGACCTTTTACGCCGATCCCGTTGATATTGATTTGGAATTTCTGCCACTGCCCGAGCAGGCTCTGCGCCTTGCCCATGCCAACGGCCCCGCCGGATCGGGCAGCGAATACCTGCTGCGCACCGCCGAGGGGCTCGCCGCCGCAGGCATTCACGATGCCTATATCTGGCAACTCCAAGCCCTTGTTGCCGCCGAGATCGACCGCTGGTGCCTTGTCGAAGGCGCGCGCTGATGGGCGCGGCTTTGCACGCTCTCGGGCTCTACCTGCTGGCCGCTTTGGCCGAAATCGCGGGCTGTTTCGCCTTTTGGGCCTGGCTCCGCATGGGGCGCCCGATCTGGTGGACCTTGCCGGGCGTGGCGGCGCTGATCCTCTTTGCATGGCTTTTGACCCGCATCGACACCGACTTCGCCGGCCGTGCCTACGCAGCCTATGGCGGGGTCTATATCCTCGCATCGCTTGGCTGGCTATGGCTGATGGAGGGGCACCCCCCCTCGCGCTGGGATGTGATCGGCGGGGCGATCTGCCTGATCGGCGCGGGCGTGATCTTGCTGGGCTCGCGGGGGTGAAACGAGCCAGTCCCTAGAATTTCAGGCCCACGCTGAAATCCGCGCCGTCCTTGCCGATGCCGAAGCTGGCCGCGCCAAAGGAAAAGCCGATCAACGCGCCGGTCCAGACCTGTTTCGGCGTGTGCTCGCCCGCATGGACGCGGCTATAGGCGGCCAGTCCCGCCGCGCCATAGGCGGCAGCACCCGCCCAAGGCTGGTCGTCGAAGCATTTGCCCGCGAGATCGGCCGCGCCAAAGGCCGCGGCGGCAGCATGGCCCGAGGGAAAGCCCCGCCCCTCGCCGCTTGGACGCCGCCCGATCGGGGCGTCGCCGTAAAAATGCTTCAACGCCAGAACGAGGCCCGCCTGAAGCGCACCGCGCACCGCGAAATCCTCGAACCGGCCCTGATCGGCCGCGCAGACGGCGGCGGCTAGCGGAAGGCCGTATTTCATGCCGGTCCCGAAGCTTTCCAAAGGATCGGCGGCAGCTGGCAGAACCGTTGCCGCAACCGTCAAACCTGCCGCCAGAACGCCCCCCGCGCGACGCACCCTCTTAGGCCCCCAGCCGGATGACACGGTCCATGCGCGCCGCAAGCTCGAGGTTATGGGTCGCGATCAGAGCGGAAAGGCCGGTCTCGCGCACCAGCTCGATCAGCATGTCGAAGACCCGATCCGAGGTCGCGGGATCGAGGTTGCCGGTCGGCTCGTCGGCGAGCAAGAGCGCGGGCTCATTGGCCAAGGCGCGGCAAAAGGCGGTGCGCTGCTGCTCTCCGCCCGACATTTCGGCGGGGCGGTGATCGGCGCGATGGCCAAGCCCGACGCGGTCGAGCAGCGCCAGCGCGCGTTTGCGGGCCGCCGCCTGTCCGGTGCCGTTCGCAAGCTGCGGCAGGATGATGTTCTCGGCCGCGGTGAATTCGGGCAGCAAATGGTGGAACTGGTAAACGAAACCCAGCTCGCGACGGCGTGCCTCGGTGCGCAAACGGTCCGGCTGGCCGGTCATGTCGCGCCCGTTCAGAACCACCCGCCCCTCGTCCGGCGTATCGAGCAGCCCCGCAATATGGAGAAGCGTGGATTTCCCTGCCCCCGAAGGGGCGACCAGCGCCACGACCTCGCCTTTGGCGATCGAGAGCCGAAAGTCCTTGAGCACCGGCACCGGCGCGGCACCATCCTTGCTGTAGGTCTTGGAAACGCCTTCGATCCGCAAAACGTCATTCATAGCGCAGCGCCTCTACAGGGTTCATACGCGCCGCGCGGCGCGCCGGAAAAATGGTGACGATAAAGGAAAGCGCCAGCGAAAGCCCGACCGCCCTTGCGATATCCCAAGGCAAAAGCTTGGCGGGCAGCTCGTAGATGCCGCGCACCGAAGGATCCCATGCGCCGCCGCCCGAAATCATGTTCACGAAGGCCATGATGTGGTCGACATTCAGCGCGAAAACCACGCCGAGGATCACGCCGGCAACCGTGCCGATCACGCCGGTAAACGCCCCGCACAGGAAGAAGACGCGCAGAACCGAGCCCTCGCTCAACCCCATCGTGCGCAGGATCCCGATGTCGCGGCCCTTGTTCTTGACCAGCATGATCAGCCCCGAGGTGATGTTCATCGAGGCGATCAGCACCAGCACCGACAGGATCACGAACATCACGTCATCCTCGATATCGAGCGCGCGCAGGAAGGAGCCCGAGGAATCTTTCCACGTCCAGACCATCGCATTGTCGCCCGCGAGGTTCAAAAGCGGCGAGGTCCAGTCGTCGATCTTTTCGGGATTGTCGACATAGACCTCGATCTCGTCGGCTGCGCCCTCGCGGTTGAAATAGGACTGCGCCTCGGCCATCGGCATATAGATGCGGGTGCGGTCGATGTCGTAGCGTCCTGCCGAGAAGATATAAACGACGTCATAGGTCGAAATCCGCGGGGTCGTTCCGAAAGCGGTCTTGGCGCCGTTCGGCGAGATTACCTGCAATTTGTCGCCAAGTGTCAGGCCCAATTCGCGGGCAATGCCGATGCCGATCGCGATTCCCTTGTCGAAATCCGCGATATTGCCCTGCGCCGTTTCGGGATCGGCAATGCGCGGGATGGCCTGCAGCTCGCCATCGGTGACGCCGTAAACCTCGGCCACATTCGAGCGGTCGCCCATCGTGACCATGACCTGACCGCGCACCACGGGCGCCGCACGGACCACGCCCGGCAGCGCCGCGACCTTTTGGGCCAAAGCGTCGTAATCCTCGATCCGGCCGGGGACGGTATAGGTCTCCTCGGTCAGCTCGTTGGTGACATAGGTCGGGGTATAATAGAGCGTGCTATGGGCATTCGCCCCCAGAACCGTATCGACGAATTCGGCGCGGAACCCCGCCCGAACCGCCAAGGTCGCGATCAACGCCATGACGCCAAGCGTGATGCCGATCAGGCTGATCCAGGTCATGACACTGACCCCGCCCTCGGCACGGCGCGCGCGCAAGTAGCGCCAGGCTATCATGAATTCGAAGCGCGAGAACGGAGGCGGGTTGGCCATGAAACACCTATCCTAAGTCACGTCCTGCTTGGCGCGGGCGGGGACGAAAGGCAAGACAACAACGCCGTGAGGGCGTCAAAGCGGGCCCGGACGGCGCTCTTCCGACAGCATGACGTTGGCCTCGACCTGACCAATCCCCGGAAGCGTCATGATGCGGCGGCGCAGGATGCGCTCGAAATCGGCGATGTCGCGGGCGACGATGCGCAGGCGGTAGTCGAACTGGCCGAGGACATGCTGGACCACCTGCACCTCGGGGATCGAGGTCGCCGCGCGTTCGAAATCCTCGAGGCTGGTGCGCCCCTTGGTGGCAAGGCGGATGCCGAGAAAGACCGTGACGCCGAAACCGGCCGCGGCTTGGTCGACCTCGATCCGGCGTCCGGCGATGACGCCCGCATCGCTCAGGCGCTTGATGCGCCGCCATGTCGCGGGCTGGGTAAGACCGAGCGCGCGCCCGATTTCCGCCGCGCTTTGAGTGGCATCTTCGGACAGCAGCCGCAAAATCGCGAGATCGGTGGCATCGGCGTCGAAAACCGTGCTCATAGCGGCATCTCCTGCGTTTCCTTGATCGTCGCGACCAGCATCAGCGCATCGCTGTCCGAAACATGCGGCAGGGTCAGGATCTTTTCGCGGTAGATCTGCTGCCAATGCGCCATATCGCGCGCGATCACCGAAAGCCGCAGATCGACCGAGCCGAGGAAGGTCTGGATCTCGGTCACCTCGGGCACCGCACGGGCGGCAGCGGTGAAATCGTCGAAGGCACGCGGATCGGCCTTGTCGAGGTTGAAACGCAGGCTGACCTGAACCTCGTAGCCGAGCTTGCGCCAGTCGATCCGCGCCGAGGTGGCCTTGATCGTACCCTCTGCGCGCAGCTTTTCCAGCCTGCGCCACAGGCTGGCGCTGGTCACGCCTGCGCGCTCGACCAGATCGGCATTGGCGGCCTCGGGATCGGCCAGCAGATGGCGCAGGATGCGTCGATCGGTATCGTCGAGCATGATTTTCTCGCAAGATAAAAAGTTTCGGCATGACTCATGCGAAATTAGCGCAAATATCGCGACGATTGAACTTTATTCGTCACGATCCGAGGCTAAAGTCATTGCATCAACATAGGAAAGGACGCCCCAATGCGCGTTTACTACGATCGCGACGCCGATGTGAACCTGATCAAGGACAAGAAAATTGCCATGATCGGCTACGGCAGCCAAGGCCATGCCCATGCGCTGAACCTGCGCGATTCGGGTGCGAAAAACGTCGTTGTCGCTCTGCGTCCCGGCTCGGCTTCGGCCAAGAAAGTCGAAGCGGAAGGCCTGAAAGTCATGGAGATCGCCGAAGCAGCTGCTTGGGCCGATCTGGTCATGTTCACCATGCCCGACGAACTTCAGGCTGAAACCTACAAGAAATACGTCCACGACAACCTGAAAGAGGGCGCAGCGATCGCTTTCGCTCACGGTCTGAACGTGCACTTCGGCCTGATCGAGCCGAAAGCCGGCGTCGACGTCATCATGATGGCACCCAAAGGTCCGGGCCACACCGTTCGCGGCGAGTACACCAAAGGCGGCGGCGTGCCCTGCCTCGTCGCGGTCCACCATGACGCAACCGGCAAAGCCATGGACCTCGCTCTGTCCTATTGCTCGGCCATCGGTGGCGGCCGCTCGGGCATCATCGAAACCAACTTCCGTCAGGAATGCGAAACCGACCTCTTCGGCGAGCAAGCCGTTCTCTGCGGCGGTCTGGTCGAACTGATCCGCATGGGCTTCGAAACCCTCGTCGAAGCCGGCTACGAGCCGGAAATGGCCTATTTCGAATGCCTGCACGAAGTGAAGCTGATCGTCGACCTGATCTATGAAGGCGGCATCGCGAACATGAACTACTCGATCTCGAACACGGCCGAATACGGCGAATACGTGTCGGGCCCGCGCATTCTTCCCTACGAAGAAACCAAAAAGCGCATGAAAGACGTCCTCACCGACATCCAGACCGGCAAATTCGTCCGCGACTTCATGCTGGAAAACGCTGTCGGCCAGCCGTCCTTCAAAGCGACCCGCCGCATCAACGACGAGCACCAGATCGAGCAAGTCGGCGAGAAACTCCGCGCCATGATGCCGTGGATCTCGAAAGGCAAAATGGTCGACAAGGCCCGCAACTGATCCCCGCGATCACTGCAAGGAAAGGCCGCCCCCTCGGGCGGCCTTTTCCGTTCCGCGCCTCCAGCCCGCGCGCAAATGAAAAAGGCCCCGAAGGGCCCCCATCATTCTTCATCGTCATTCTTCATCATCCAAATACCCGCGTCACACCGGCCGCCACGGCTCCGGCATCGACGACCGGGCGGCTCAGACGTTGGCCGGAGCGCTTTCCAGTCGGCGGATCGCGGCTTTCTCGTCCCGCGCGGTATAGCCCGCATTCAACAGCCGGACGAGTTGGGTAACGAATTCGCCGTCGGTGCGCTTCAAGGTCGCAATCTCGGCGTCGCTCAAGAGGTTCACATATTCGACCGCAACATCGTCGCTGTCGGTCCAATGCGCTTTTTCCAGCCGGTCGAAGATATTGCGCAACCGGCGGGTATTGTTGCCCAGACCGGCGCAGAACTTCGCCAATCCCTTCTCGTCGAGATTGAAGGTCATGCCCCAACCGCCGGTACGGAAGCGGTTCACGACAAATTCGCCATCCTGCCCGACATAGGTGTCGAAACCATGCGCCACCTTGAAGCCGACTTTCGAACTGCTCCAATCCATCGTGAGATCCAGCATGCTGACCCCGTCGAACGTATAGGCATTGTTCACGCGCCGCAGCCCTGCGGGCCACCCCCGCGCGGGCGAGCCGAAGCTGAAAACCTCGATCCCGTGAACCGAGCCCGCGCCCTTGACCAAGGTCACGGCCGAAAGCGCGTTCGATCCGATGAGGTTGCCTTGCGAATGCAGATAAATCGGCGTCCCGAGCATCCCGCCCGGCGCCGCGAGCAGCGCAAACAACGATTGGGATGCGGCATTGTCGCTCAGCAGATCATGGGCGACGTCTTCCTTGGTCAGGCTTTGGTTCTTTTGCTTCAGCGCCTGATAAACCGCGTCGAATTGGGCGATCTCGCGCTGGACGTTGCTGGCTTTGGTGTTCTGTACGCCGGTCAGGGTCGCCTTGTCGGAGACGCATTGCGCGACATCGCGGATAAAGCCGTGCGAGCGGTTGAAGACGCCGATCACCGGACAGCCGAGCATCAGCGACAGGTTGTTGGCGCTTCTGACGTGATCCTCGGGCTGGTTGTCCATACCGTTGACGAAAATCACCGGCTTGTGCGGCGTGAACCAGGACTTGTCCCGAACTTCCGGCGACACAAAGCGCGTCACCTCCCCGTCAAAGCTTGGCGAGCTGTTGTTCGCAATATTCGGAAACCGCATTCCTACCTCCAAACGGGTGATCGTCTGGCGGCATTTAGCAATGTTAACGCGCGGATTCCAAGCTCATTTAGCCCGACATTACACCCTATTCGTCCACAATCTCGAGCACGCCGGGGATGGCGCGGAGCAGCTGTCTCGCGGGGGTTGTAAGCGGGGCGTCCTTGGCAATCTCGACATCGACCAAAGCATCGCCGTCACGGAACCGCAGACTGATCGGACCGCGGGCGCGCGGCGGTGCCTTGAACTCGGCAAGGATGCGGCTCAGCGCGGCGGCGATTTCGGGGACGGGGTGGAAATCGGCAATCGTCACCGCCAGACGGTCGGCACCGGCATCCGCGATCGCGCTCTCCATCGGCTGGACCCCGCGAGCGAGCAATTTGACCTGATCGCCCGACGGCTCGACCTGAACCTGCAAGACGACATTCGCCCCCGGCTCGAGATCCTGACGGTGTTTGTCGAGTGTATCCGAGAAAACCGTGACCTCGTAGAGCCCCGTCGGATCGGACAGCGCGACGAAAGCATAGCGCGTGCCCTTGGCCGATTTCTTTTCCTGACGGCTCGAAACCGTACCGGCAATCGAGGTCACCATCGCCCCGTCCTGCGCGGCGGCCGAGATCTCGGCCAGCGTCGAGACGCCTTTGCGCCGCAAAGCGGGCTGGTAATCGTCCAGAGGATGCCCCGAAAGATAAAAGCCGATCGCGGCATGTTCTTCGGCCAGCTTCTCGGTCGGAAGCCAAAGCGGCGCATTCACCGGACGCGGCGGCGGCAGATCCTCGCCCCCCCCGAACAGAGAGCTTTGGTTCGATTGCGCGGCCTGCTGGACCGCGGCCGACCAGGCGACCAGCCCGTCGAGCGAGCGCAGCACCTTGGAGCGGCTCGGCTCGATCAGATCGAAGGCCCCTGCCCGCGCCAAAGTCTCGAGCGGGCGCTTGCCCACGCGGCGCATATCGACGCGGCGCGCGAAATCGATCATCGACTTGAAGGGCACATCCCCGCGCGCATTGACGATCAGCTTCATCGCATCCCCGCCCACGCCTTTCAGCGCGCCAAGCGCATAGACGACGCAGCCGTCGACCACGGTGAAGGTCGCGTCCGAGCGGTTGACGCAAGGCGGCACGACCTCGATCCCCATCCGGTCGACCTCGCGCTTGTAGACCGCAAGCTTGTCGGTCAGATGCATGTCGCAGTTCATCACGGCGGCCATGAATTCGACCGGATGGTTGGCCTTGAGCCAAGCCGTCTGGTAGCTGACGACCGCATAGGCCGCCGCGTGGGATTTGTTGAACCCGTAGTTCGCGAATTTCTCCAGAAGGTCGAAAACCTCGCCGGCCTTTTTGGCGTCGATCCCTTGCGCCTTGCAGCCCTCGACGAATTTCGGGCGCTCTTTCGCCATTTCCTCGGCGATCTTCTTGCCCATGGCGCGGCGCAGAAGGTCGGCGCCGCCAAGCGAATAGCCCGCCATAACCTGCGCGATCTGCATCACCTGTTCCTGATAGACGATGATGCCCTGCGTCTCGGCAAGGATCGGGTCGATGGTCGGATGCAGGGATTCCAGCTCGCGCTGGCCGTTCTTGACCTCGCAATAGGTCGGAATATTCTCCATCGGGCCGGGGCGGTAGAGCGCCACCAGCGCGACGATATCCTCGATACAGGTCGGACGCATGCGCCGCAGCGCATCCATCATCCCCGAGCTTTCCACCTGAAAGACCGCAACCGTGCGCGCATTCGAGAAAAGCTCGTAGGTCGGCTCGTCTTCAAGGGGGATGGCGTTGATCTCGTCCACCGCACCATCGGCGGGCGTGTAAAGCTCGCGCCCGTCCGCCGCGATATGCAGATGCCGCCCGCCGCCGCGGATCAGATCGACCGCGTTTTGGATGACGGTCAGGGTCTTGAGGCCGAGAAAGTCGAATTTCACCAGACCGGCCTGTTCGACCCATTTCATGTTGAACTGGGTCGCGGGCATGTCGGATGCCGGATCGCGGTAGATCGGCACCAGTTGGTCGATCGGGCGATCGGCAATCACCACGCCCGCCGCATGGGTCGAGGCGTTGCGGTATAGCCCCTCGATCTTCGCGGCATAATCAAGCAGCCGCGCCACGACCTCTTCCTTGGCCGCCTCGCGCAGGCGCGGCTCGTCGGCCAAGGCCTTGGTGATGGACACCGGCTTCACCCCCTCGACGGGGATCATCTTCGACAGGCGGTCGACCTGACCGAAGGGGAGTTGCAGCACGCGCCCAACGTCGCGCACCGCAGCCTTGGACAGCAGCGCACCAAATGTGATGATCTGGCCGACGCGGTCGCGGCCGTACCGCTCCTGCACGTAATGGATGACCTCTTCGCGGCGGTCCATGCAGAAGTCGATGTCGAAGTCGGGCATCGAGACCCGCTCGGGGTTAAGGAAGCGTTCGAACAGGAGGCTGTAGCGCAGAGGGTCGATATCGGTGATCGTCAAGGCGTAAGCCACGAGCGAGCCCGCGCCCGAGCCGCGGCCCGGCCCGACCGGAATGCCGTGATCCTTGGCCCATTTGATGAAATCGGCAACGATCAGGAAGTAACCCGGAAAGCCCATCTGCTCGATGATGCCCAGCTCGAAGGCGAGCCGCGCCTCGTATTCCTCGACCGGAACCGCATGGGGGATGACGGCAAGGCGCCGCTCGAGGCCGACCTTGGCCTGACGGCGCAGTTCTTCAACCTCGTCATCGGCGAAGCGCGGCAGGATCGGCGCATGGCGCGACACGGCAAAGGCGCAGCGTTTGGCGATTTCGACGGTGTTCTCGATCGCCTCGGGCAGGTCGGCGAAGAGCGCGGCCATTTCCTCGGCGGTTTTGAAGTAATGCGACGGCGTCAGGCGGCGGCGCGGCGCGGTCTGGTCGACATAGGCGCGCTCCGCGATGCAGATCAGCGCGTCATGTGCGTCGTAAAGATCGCTTTTCTGGAAATAGACGTCATTGGTCGCGACAAGCGGCAGATCAAGCGCGTAGGCCAGATCGATCATGCCGCCTTCCGCCGCCTGCTCGACGGCCAAAGGCGCGCCCGATCCGTCGCGGTGGCGCTGCAATTCGATATAGAGGCGGTCGGGATAAAACCCCATGAGCTGCTCGACCAAAGCCCGCGCCTCGGGCAAAAGCCCCGCGCCGACCAGCTGGCCCACCGGCCCCAAAGCGCCGCCGCTCAGACAGATCAACCCTTCGCTGCGCGCGGCCAATCCTTCCGGCGTCACGAAAACCGGATCCGTACCCGGCCGCATGTAAAGCTCGGTCGAAAGGCTCATCAGATTGAGCCAGCCCGCCTGATTCTGTGCCAGAAGCACGATCGCGCCGGTCGCCTTCTCGGTCTTGAGCGTGACCTGACAGCCGATGATCGGCTGGACGCCCTTGTCTTGCGCCTTCACGGAAAACTCGAGCCCCGCGAACAGCGCGTTGCTGTCGGTCAGCGCGACGGCGGGCATCCCCATATCGGCAGCAATCGCCGCCATTTTCGAGGCATGGATCGCCCCCTCCAGCAGCGAGTGCTCGGAATGGGTGCGCAGGTGGATGAATCGGGGGGCTTTGTCGGACATGGCTGTAACTTGGCGCGGGCGGCGGGGAATTTCAATCGCTTCGCGCGATCACGAGACCGCCGCGCTTTGCCCGTTTACACGCGGGCCGGCGCCCAAAAGGAAACGGCGCCTTCCACAAGGGAAGACGCCGTCCGCAATGCATTGCCTGAAAGGATCAGACTGCGCCCTGAATGAAGGTCACGGCATCGCCAAAGGTCTGGATGGTTTCTGCAGCGTCATCCGGAATCTCGATCCCGAACTCTTCTTCGAAAGCCATAACCAGCTCGACGGTGTCCAGCGAGTCAGCGCCGAGGTCGTCGATGAAGGAAGCGGTTTCCGTCACTTTGTCCTCGTCGACGCCCAGGTGCTCGACGACAATCTTTTTCACGCGATCAGAGATATCGCTCATGTCTTTTCCTCACGTTCGCGGGCATCCGCCCATGATGTTGCCAGCTTGATGCCGACGACAGCCGAAGGCGGTTCCCCTTGCGGCTTATTGGCGGGATATAGCACGCGGCTGTGATCTTGCAACTGCATAAACAAATTTTCAGAGCATCGCCATGCCGCCGTTCACATGCAGCGTTGTTCCGGTGACATAGCCCGATTCCGCGCTCGAAAGGTAAAGTGCGGCTGCGGCGATTTCCGCGCCCGTCCCCATCCGGCCCGCCGGGATCTGGGTCAGGATGCGGCCCTTCTGCTCCTCGTTGAGCTTGTCGGTCATCGCGGTTTCGATAAAGCCGGGCGCGATGCAGTTGACGGTGATGCCACGGCTAATCACTTCAAAAGCCAAGCTTTTCGACATTCCGACCAGTCCGGCCTTGGCCGCGGCATAGTTGCCCTGACCAGGGTTTCCGGTCGCGCCGACGATCGAGCTGATGTTGACGATGCGGCCCCAGCGCGCCTTCATCATGCCGCGCAGAACCGAGCGGCAGAGACGGAAGCTCGAGGTCAGATTGACCTCGATGACCTGCGCCCATTCCTCGTCCGACATGCGCATGAAAAGATTGTCGCGGGTGATGCCGGCATTGTTGATCAAAATATCGACGCCGCCCATCAGCTCGGCTGCGGTCTTGGGCAAAGCCTCGACCTCGGCCGCGTCGGAAAGATTCGCTGTGGCGACGAAGGCGCGCTCGCCCAGACGATCGGCCAGCTCGCGCAAAGGCGCCTCGCGCGTGCCCGAAAGCGTCACGACCGCGCCCGCCTGATGAAGCGTCTCGGCGATCGCGCCGCCAATTCCGCCCGAAGCGCCGGTTACCAGCGCGCGCTTGCCCGTCAAATCAAACATCGTCTCTCCAAACTTTCCTGTCATCTTTCATGTCGAAATATCCCGGGGGTGCGGGGGCAGCGCCCCCGCCCGCTTCCGGTCCGCTCAGCCTTTGAGGGCCGCAATATCCGCAGGGGTCGCGATGTTGCGCGACACGGCTTCCTTGTCGATGCGCTTGATCATGCCCGACAAAGCCTTGCCCGCGCCGATCTCCCAATATTCGGTGACGCCGGCAGCCTGCAGGAACTGGACCGACTCGCGCCAACGCACCGAGCCCGTGACCTGCTCGACCAGCAGCGCGCGGATTTCCTCGGGATCGGTCACGGCAGCGGCACGGACATTGGCGACCAGCGGCACGGCCGGCGCGGCGATTGCAGTGTCCGCCAAAGCTTCGGCCATGACACGGGCCGCAGGCTCCATCAGCGCCGAATGGAAGGGTGCCGAGACCGGCAGCATCAGCGCCCGCTTCGCACCGCGTTCCTTGGCAAGTTCGGCCGCACGCTCGACCGCGCCCTTGTGGCCCGAGATCACCACCTGCGCCGGATCGTTGTCGTTGGCGGCCTGACACACCTCGTCGCCCGCCGCATCGCGCGCAATCGCGGCCACAGCGTCGAAATCAAGTCCGAGGATCGCCGCCATTGCGCCCTGCCCGACCGGAACCGCCTCCTGCATGGCCGCGCCGCGCAGACGCAAAAGACGCGCCGTGTCGGCAAGGCTGATCGCGCCCGCCGCGCAAAGCGCCGAATATTCGCCAAGCGAATGGCCCGCGACGAATGCCGCATCGGCAATCCCGAAACCCTCGGCCTCGAGCGCGCGGAAGGCCGCCATCGAGGTCGCCATCAGCGCGGGCTGCGCGTTCCGCGTCAGGGTCAGCGTCTCGATATCGCCGTTCCAGACCAGATCGGACAGCTTCTCGCCAAGCGCCGCGTCAACCTCGTCGAAAACCGCGCGCGCGGCCGGATAGGCTTCGGCCAGATCGCGCCCCATGCCGATGACCTGTGCGCCTTGTCCGGGAAATACGAATGCCCGCATGGGGGTCTCTCCTTTTGTCTTGCGTTGCAACAGGCTTATCTTGCGCCGCGCCCCCCCGCAACAGCCGAGCCCCGCGCAAAAGCCGCCGACACCCCGCCCGCATCCAAAGCCCGCCCCCGAGGACTGTCGCGCAGACGACCCGTCCTAGCGCGGCAAAACGATTTCGGCGCGCAAACCCCCAAGCCGCGTGCCGGTGCCCAGCCGCAACTGCCCGCCATGGGCCCGCGCGATATCGGTCGCGATCGAGAGACCCAGCCCCACGCCCTCGCCCTTGTTCTGGTTGCGCGCGGGATCAAGGCGGGTGAAGGGCCGCAGGGCCTCGTCACGCCGCTCGAGCGGGATGCCCGGCCCGTCGTCCTCGACCGAGATGCGGAAGAAACTCGGCCCCAGAGCGGCATCGACCTCGGCATGTTTGCCGTAGCGCACGGCATTGCCGATCAGGTTTTCGACCGCGCGCCGCATCGCATCGGGGCGGAAGGTCACGACGCCGTCGGGGTCGCCCTCGAGCGCGCCCAGCTCGACTTTCTGCTCGCCGCGTTTGGCATCCGCCACCAGTTTGCGCACGAAATCGAGCGCGGGAACCTTGACCGGCTCGGGGTCCTGCGCGACCGAGCGCGCGTAATCGAGAAAGGCATCGACCATCTCGCCCATTGCGGCGACATCGCTTTCCAGCCCCTCGATCTCTTCGCGCTCGGGCGGGTAATCCGGCGAGAGCATCGAGAGCCCCAGCCTCAACCGCGTCAGGGGCGTGCGCAGGTCATGGCTGATCCCCGACAACATCTGCGCGCGCTGCTCGTTCTGGCGTTCGATCCGGCTGCGCATTTCAAGGAAAGCCTGCCCCGCCTTGCGTACCTCGATCGCGCCGCCTGGCCGGTAGGGCAGGATCTGGCCCTTGCCGTATCCCTCGGCGACCCGCGCCAGCCTGCGGATCGGGCGCAGCTGGTTGCGCAGAAAGAGCGATGCGATCACCGTCATCAACAGCGAGGTCCCCGCCATAAGCACCAAAAGCTGGTGCGGGTTCGAGGCCGAGACCCGCCGGCGCGAGAAGGTCAGCTCGTAGGGGCCGAATTTCCCGGACATGGTCACCACCACATCCTTGGAATTGTCGAGATCGACCGCCTCGATCTCGGGCACCAGCTCGTGGAGCGACGAAATCACCACCCGCCCCGAAAAATCGAGAAAATCGCGCTGGTCGCTTCCGGTTTCAGTGGCGGGAAGCGTCAGATCCAGTCCCAACGGCACTGCAACCGCCCCCGCCTCGATCCGCGCGCTGCGGATATCGGGCGAGGCCTCGATGCGCGCCGCGACCAGATCAAGCTCGCGCGACATGCCCGCCGTCATCTGCCGCGTCACATCTTCGAAATGGCGCTGGAGAAACATGACCGTCACGACGAAGGTCACCACCACCACCGGCAGGAACAAAATCAGGACGGCGCGGCCGTAAAGCCCGCGCGGCATCATGCGCTTGAGCCAGTCAAAATTCATGGACCCCTCCGATCATGCTGATAAGCTAATGCGATGAGCAGTCCAGAAAAAGACCCAAGGGTCGTTCTCGCCCCCAATCCCTCGCCCCTGACGGGTCCGGGAACCAATACTTTCCTGCTGGGACGGCGCGAGGTCGCCGTGATCGACCCCGGCCCCGACATGGCCGGTCACCGCGAGGCGATTCTCGCCGAAGTCGCCCGTGGCGGCGGCCGGATCAGCCATATTTTCGTAACCCATGCCCATCTTGACCATTCGCCCGGCGCGCGCATCCTTGCCGATCTGACCGGAGCGCCGGTGCTCGCCTTCGGCGATGCCGATTCCGGCAGGTCCCCCGCGATGACCCGCCTGCTCGAACAAGGGGAAATCGGCGGCGGCGAAGGGATCGACCGCGCGTTCAGCCCCGACATCGCCCTCGCCGACGGGGCCGGAGTCGAGACCGCCGAATGGCGGCTCGAAGCCCTCCACACTCCGGGCCATTTCGGCAATCACCTGAGCTTCATCCACGGCGATCAGGTCTTTTGCGGCGATGTGGTTCTGGGCTGGGCCTCGACGCTGATCTCGCCGCCCGACGGGGATCTGGCCGATTACATGCGCTCGCTGGCAAAGCTCGACGCGCTGGATGCCCGCAGGCTCCTGCCCGCCCATGGCGCGCCGATCGAGGCCCCGCGCAACCGTCTGCACGAACTCGCCCGCCACCGCCGCGCCCGCACCGCGCAGGTTCTGGCCGCCCTGCGCGAAAGCCCCGGCACCGCGGGAGAGCTGGCAAAGCGCATCTACGAGGTCGGCCCCGAACTGATTCAGGCCGCCAGCCGCAATGTTCTGGCCCATCTCGTTGCGCTCGGCGACCTTGGCGCCGTGCATAATGACGGAAATCTGACAGAAAATTCAGTCTTTTACACGAGTGATGCGAGAATGTGAAAAAAACGTCTTTGCCCTCTGGACGGGGCCGGACGGCATGGCTATACACCGCCTCACATGATCCGGCGTAGCTCAGCGGTAGAGCAGTTGACTGTTAATCAATTGGTCGTAGGTTCGATCCCTACCGCCGGAGCCATGTAAAACCGCAGCCTTCCAAGGCACCCCGTTCCGGCGTAGCTCAGCGGTAGAGCAGTTGACTGTTAATCAATTGGTCGTAGGTTCGATCCCTACCGCCGGAGCCAATCACACCACCTTGATTGATACGAAAGCCAAGCGGCTTTCCACACTCGTTGTCGGCACTTTTACGGCCACATGTCTGCGCCCGATTCTTTGATCCTGTCCTGAGGCGCTGTCGTTGCGCAGACGCAGGCCGCAGGCCTGTCCGAATTCGCCCTTTGCTCGCGATAATCTCTCGACGGATTCCTTGCCCTTCCTGAATTTCCGTTCAATTATGCGCGTTATGCCTAAGGCGGTAGCGCGAGAGAGAAGTGGTCAAAGCGCATGAACGGAGCCGGTCTGTCGTGAGTGGTCCTGAACCTGCCTCTTCGGTAAGTGCGGCCGCCGCAACCGCGGCCCAAACGGCTGCCCCACCGTCGTCCCAGCCCCCCGAAGTCATGGGCAATCCGCGTGCGGCGGCCTATATTTTCGCCTCCTGCATGCTCGCGCTGACGCAGGGCATCGCGATGAATATGGTGACGGTGAACCTCCCGCAAATTCAGGGCCAGCTGGATCTGAGCGCCAACGAGGCGAGCTGGCTCGCCGCGGCCTATATGGCGCCGAATGTCTCGCTGGCACTGGCGATGCTGAAAGTGCGCGATGTGATCGGCCTGCGCCGCTTTGCCGAGATCTCGATTTCGATCTTCATCTGCGTCTCGCTGACCAATCTTTGGATCACCAGCCTCGAATCCGCGCTCGTCACGCGGTTCTTCTCGGGCATGGCGGCGGCTCCGCTGACCTCGCTCGCGATGCTCTACATGATGGAGGCGTTTCCGCAGGACAAGAAAGTCAGGCTCGCGCCGCCGCTCAGTCTGCTCAACACGACACTCGGCGCACCGGTGGCGCGGTTGATCTCGCCCTCTGTGCTTGATGCCGGAGGGATTTACGGCATCGTCCTGATCGATCTCGGCATGGGGCTGATTGCGGGAGGGTTGGTGCTGGTCCTGCCTTTGGCCAAGCAGGCGCCGCGCACGACGCCGATCGTCTCGATGGATGTGCTGGTCTATCTGACACTGGCTTTCGGGCTCGGCTCGATTGCGGTCGTGCTGGTTCTGGGCCGGCCCTATTGGTGGTTTCAGGCGCCTTGGCTTGGCGTCACCTTGGCCACCGGACTTGCGCTATTGGCGGTGGCGGCGCTGCTCGAGCTGAACCGCAAGGTGCCGATGTTCGACCTCGGCTGGATTTTCAGCCCCGCGATCCTGCGCTTTGCCGCGATCATGCTGATCTTCCGCATGGTCGTTTCCGAGCAGTTCACCGGCACGACAATGTTGCAGGCGCTGGGGCTCCAGAACGAGCAATTGGCCGGTCTGAGCTGGATGATCCTGCTGTCCTCGATCGCGGGAGGCCTGTGCTGCGCTTTTGTCATGAAGCCCGGGGATTTGGCGCGCTCGTCGCAAATCCACCTCGTCGCGCTGGCGCTGCTTGCGGCGGGAGCATGGCTCGACAGCTTTTCCACAAGCCAGACCCGCCCTCAGGACATGATGCTCAGCCAAGGCATGATCGCATTCGCAACGACGATGTTTCTGCCCCCCGCGATGGTGGCGGGACTGATGGCCGCGCTCAAACATGGCTCGAACTACATTCTCAGCTTCGTCGTGGTCTTCATGACCACCCAATCCCTCGGCAGCCTTTTGGGCTCGGCCCTGATGGGCACCTATGTGACGATCCGCGAGAAGCTTCATTCGAGCTACCTCGTCGAACATGTGACCCTGAGCGATCCGCAGGTGGTCAACGAGATCGCCCTGCTGTCGGGCGCCTATGCAAAAACCCTGAACGACCCCGTGCTGCTTCAGGCGGAAGGCATCGCCGTGCTTGGCCGGAACGCCACGCGCGAGGCCAATATCCTCGCCTATAACGATGCCTTTACCCTGATTGCCGCGCTCGCGGCCTTCGCCTTTACCCTTCTTCTTGTTCAAACCCTTTGGAAGGCCGCGCGCGCAAGGCTCGCCGCTCCCTCCAAACCTGCCTCTGCGGATGTTTCATGAGCGGCACCATTACCAAACTGGCCTCAGGAATCGCCGTTCTCGCCGGCGCGATCGGTGTCGGCGTCGTGCTTTACGCATGGCGCCTGCCGCCTTTCAACGACGGCACGCAGGTCACCGACAATGCCTATGTTGCGGGAAAGGTCACGATCATCGCCCCGCAACTGGCGGGCTATATCGTCCGGATTTCCGTCGCCGATTACGACGAGGTGAGCGAAGGCCAGCTGATCCTGCAGCTCGACGACCGCATCTATCGCGAGCGGCTCGAGCAGGCACAGGCGCAACTGCTGGCACAGCAATCCTCGCTCTCCTCTTCGGCCCAAAGCGAGCGCTCGGCCGAGGCGCGGATCAAATCCGCCGAGGCGAGCGCGCAAGCCGCGCAGGTCTCCCGAGACAATGCCGAGGTCAACGCCAAGCGCCAGCAGGAACTGAGCGAGCGCGGCACCTCCTCCAGAGCGAGCCTCGACGATGCCAATGTCGCGCTCAGCCAAGCACAGGCCACCTACGCCCAGACCCGCGCCAATCTCGAGGTGGCGCGGCAGGATCTGCAAACCGTGATCGTCGACCGCGAAACACTCGAAGCGGATGTCAAAGCCGCCGAGGCCGTGGTCGAACTGGCAAAGATCGACCTGTCGAATACCCGCATCACCGCCCCCGTGGCGGGCAAGTTGGGCGAGGTCGGCGCGCGGGTCGGCGCCTATGTCACGCCGGGAACGCAGCTGACCTCGATCGTAACCGCCGACCGCTAGGTTGTTGCCAATTTCAAGGAAACCCAGGTGCGCAACATGTATGTCGGCATGCCGGTCACAATGGTTCTCGATATTGCAAAGGACCTGCATTATTCCGGCACGATCGAGGCCTTCTCGCCCGCCAGCGGCTCGCAATTCAGCGTGCTCAAGCCCGATAATGCGACCGGAAACTTCACCAAGGTCGTCCAGCGCCTGCCGGTGAAAATCGCCTTCGACAAGGACATGCCGGATTTCGACCTGATCGCGCCCGGCCTGTCGGTCACCGTCACCGCCAAAACCGGCACCCCGCGCCCGCAGGCTGCGGCAAGCACGACCACGCCGCCTTCCGCGCCCGCCAATTAAGGTCGCGCGGACCGCATGGCTCGCGCAACCGGCCCCGCCCCGCCCCGCCCCGCCTGCAGGCGGGGCCAGAGCGTGCTTTGCGTCAACCGCTTATTTGCCGCGTGCCGATTGGGTCAGCTGGCCGACCAGCGTGGCCCAAGGCATGTCGAGCGCCGCGTAAACCTCGCCCGCGAGCGGACTCGCGTTATCGCCCAAAAGTTCGACGATCAGGGTCGCGTAATCGGACACGACCACCCCCGCCTGAACCATGCGCAGCAGGCCGGTTTCGCGTTTGGTCTGGCTGAACGTGCCCGAAGCATCGACGGCGACATAAGAGTTATACCCCTTGCGCACAGCGGTCATCGAGGGAAAGCCCGCGCAAACCTCGAGCGAGATCCCTGCGAAAATCAGGTTCTGGCGGCCGGTGGCCTCGATCTTGGCGGCAATCTCGGGATCGTCGAAGACGTTGAGGACCGAGCGGTCGTGGACCGCGACACCGGGCAGCGCATCGGTCAGTTCGGGGAAAGTCGGCCCCCACATCGTATCGCGACCGATCGTCGCCAGAATGATCGGGATATTCATGGCCTTGGCCGCTTTGGCGAAGGCCACGACATTATGCTTGAGCTCGCCCGTTTCAAAATCGCGCACACCGGTAAACAGGCCGAGCTGGTGGTCGATCAGAAGAATGGCGGTGTTGTCGGGCTTGAGCGGAACATAGAGACGGGTTGCGTCGGACATGGAGACTCCTGAATTTTACGCGAGAGCGCGGCTTGGGGGGCAGAGGCCAGGCCCCTTCCCGATGCCGCATCATGGCCGTCACTGCGGCCGCCTAACCGCAGATGCGGTAAAATAATGCCGCATCGATATGCAGCATATGTATATTATCTGCTGGCCAAATGTCGCGGAAGCCGTCAAAGTCCGAACTCATCTTCCGTCATGTAGAACGATCGCGAGACGATGTGCTGGACCTGAACGACTTTCTCTACTTCCATCATGTCGTGAACCAGGGCGGCTTCACGGCAGCCGCAAACAAGTTGCAACTGTCGAAATCGACGCTGAGCCACCGCATCAAAAAGCTCGAGGCGGAGCTGGGCGTGCGGCTGTTGAACCGCACCTCGCGCAGCTTCGGGCTGACCGATGCGGGGACCGAGTTTTTCCAGCATGCGACCTCGATGCTGCAACAAGCCGAGCAAGCGGAAATCTCCATCCGCCACCGGCTGAGCGAGCCATCGGGAACGATCCGCTTCACCACCTCCACGGCAATCGCTCAATTCGCGATGAGCGGGATTGTCGCCGATTTTCTGACGCGCTTTCCAAAGGTCAATGTCAGCGGCACCGTGACCGACCAATCCGTCGATATCGTCGCCCAGAACATCGATATCGCGATCCGTGCCCATTCCGAGCCCCTGCCCGATTCCGCGCTGGTCCAGCGGACGCTTTCTCCGGCGCCGTGGCAGCTTTTCGCGGGCGCCGCCTATCTCGAGAGCCGCCCCGCGCCGCAATCACCACAGGATCTCGCGGGTCATCCGTCGCTTTTCATGATGCGGACCGGCGTGCCGGCAATCTGGCGGCTGCGGCATATCGCGGGCAAAGGCGAATATGTCCTGCCGCTCGCCCCGCGGCTGGTGAGCAACGATATGGTCGGGCTGAAACGGGCCGCGATCTCGGGGCTGGGGATCGTCGCCCTGCCCGCCTATATCTGCCGCGACGACCTGCAGGCGGGGGGACTTCGCCGCGTTCTTCCCGATTGGTCGGCAGGCGATTCCACCCTGACGGCGCTGTTGTCCTGCCGGCAGGGCCAGCTGCCCTCGGTCAGGGCCTTTGTCGACCATCTGGTGGCCGAGATCCCGAAAATGCTGGTGTTTTAGGGCAAGCTCAGAGAACGGTGATCTCTTGGCTCGCCTCTGCCACGACGCCGGTCGCGTCGCTCCAGACCATGGTCAATGTCCCGCTTAGCCGCGCCTTGAAGGTGAATTCGATATAGGGATTTTGCGAGATCGCGGTTTCGGGCACCCAGTCGAGGATCAGCGCCTCGCCGATGGTCGCGGTGAAATGCGTCAGGGTATTGCGCGGGATCAGCGCACCCGCCGCGTCGAGACGCAGCCCGCTTTCCATGACATGGACGATCTGCGCGCGCACCCGCACGACCTCGCCCGCGGCAGGTGTTTCGCTGCTGATCCAGATCCGCGGGGGACGGGCCATGATTTCCCTTTCAAAGTCCGCAGCCGCCGGCGGCGACCGTGATTGCACCGCGCGCATCTAGGACGCGGCCATCGCTCATCCGCGCCAAAGCGCGCACATCCATCGTCTCGATCAGCCGCAGCCGGACGGCGACATCGGCCGATCCGGTCGCAGCAGAAAAGCGCATCCGGCAGGCCAGAGGCATCGGATTGCGTTCGGCGAGGATGATGATCTCCTCGCAAAAACTCTCGTCGGTAATCTCTTCGGTGACATGGACGCGGACCGGAACCGCGGCCGGATTGTCGCCAAGTGCAGGCAGATCGAGCGCGAGGCCCTCGGGAGAAAGCGGTGCATTGCCGATGAATTCGGCGGCGATCCGGTCGGCCTCGGCGCTGTCTGCGCGCGGGGCTGCGGTCGTGTCCTGCGCCCAGACTCCGCCCGGCAAAAGCCAAGATAGCCCGAGCGCGCCGCCCAGAACCACGACTTGGCGCCGCGACGGTTTAACGAAGGAAGTCATTGAACATCCCGCCCACCCAAACAAAATCCTCGGCCAGAAGGTCCGGCGTGCGCACATCGATATCGATCTGCGTCTGATGCACCAGCCCGTCCTGTCCGACGTCATATAGAAACTCGACCGAGATCGCCTCCCGCGGGTCGCCGTTGACCAGCATATAGCACAGATTGTCCGGCAAAAGCGCCGTGACCTCTTCGTCGCGCACGCGCTGGCCGATGTTGGTCGCGACGATCTTGCCGATGTAGTTCGCGACATGGCCCGATTTGGGGTAATGGCCGAAATGCGGCGACACCGGTCCCATGCTGTCGCCAATGATATAGACATCGTCATCGCCGTTCGCGGTATAAAAGCGCGGATTCATGTCGGCCCAGCCCGAGGGTTTGCCGTCTTCGGTCGTGCCGACAAGATCGGCATACCAGACCATGTCCGAGGCCTGATGCGGCGGCATGAAGACGGCCTCGTCAAAGTCGAAGTCTCCGGCCTGCGTCATGATGCGCTTGTTGTAGGGATCGACCTCTTTGACACCGGCGTTCGGGACATAGGTGATGATATCGGCGTAAAGTTCGTCGAAGGCGGCGCGGTAGCCTGCCCCGATCGGCGCGATATTGGGCTTGGGGTCAAGGATGATGATCTTGGCGGGGATCTTGTTGACCTTGAAATGCCACGCCATGACGCAGGCCCGCTCGTATGGCGATGGCGGGCAACGGTGTGGCGGTGGCGGCAGGGTCATCACGATCGTGCCGCCTTTGAAATTGTGGATCTTGTTTTTCAACGCGAGATGCTCGGCATTGGGGATATAGGCCGAGCCGAAATGCTGGCGGGTATATTCGGCCGTTGCCCGATCTTCGCCGAACCACGCGTCATAGGCATTGCGGATGCCGCCCGCGAGGATGAGGAAATCGTAGTCGACCTTGCCTTTCGACGTGAAAACGGCCTTCGCGCCACGGTCGATCGCGGTGATCTCGCATTGCACGAGATGGTAGTTCCATTTGATCGCGGGCGCGTTCAGGTCATGGGTCAGAAAGGCCGTATCGACCACGTCGATCAGCCATTTGTTCGACATCGGGCAGGACCAGAAGATCGGATTGCGTTCGAGCACGATGATCTCGGCATCGGGAACGCTTTCGCGCAGGTGGCGGGCAGCGGAAAGCCCGCCCCAGCCGCCGCCGCAAATCACGATGCGGGGGCTTTTGCTGCTGCGCGGAAGCAGCTGGGTCGCGCCAGTCAATGCTGCGGGGGCCGCCAGAAGTGCACCTCCCGAACCGGCCATGAGCGCGAAGGAAGGCGCGGCAGCCAACAAGCTGCGGCGGCTCAGCAAGGGACGTCGGATCATCGGGCCTTAGCTCCCTACAGGAGATGTGTGGCGGGATATGATCAGACCAACCGCAATACCGGACAAAATACCTAGCGATGCGACCAGACTGGCCAGCGAAAGGGTGGATAAACCCGTCAAACCTTGCCCGATCGAGCAGCCCGTGGCAAGCACTCCGCCAAATCCCATCAGGGTTCCGCCCGCAGCCACCTTCAGCGCATTCCGGCCCGAGGTGAAGGTTTCAAGCGCGGCGCTGCGCTGCAAAAGCGACGCGGCGAAGGCTCCGGCCAGCGTGCCGGCAACAACCGCCACGCCAAAGCTCAGCGCGCGCCCTGTCGAAAGGATCAGCCAGACGATGCCCTCGCCCACCGGCCCGACAAAGCTCAGCCCGTTGAGCACTTTGGGATCAAAAGGATCATCCGTCGCAAAGACCGCCCACCAGCCCGCAGCGACGCAAAGCCCGATGAGCACCCCCATCACCGCGTCGCGGCGCTGCTCGACGATCACGGGCCGCGCATAAACCGCCAACGCGCCCGTAGCCGCGAGGACCACCGCGCCGGTCACAAGTCCGGCCGGTATCCCCGTGAATGCCAGCAGGGCCGGAATGCTCAAGGCTTCGGGCGCGAACCGGCCCAGTTGCAGCGCCGCGCGCAAGGACGACAACACGCCCGTCAGGCTCGCCTGCGCCGCAAGCCCCATGCAAAGAAGCACCAAAAGCGCGCGCATGTTCCCGCCCGCAAGCAATACGAGCATCCGCGCCCCGCAGCCATTGGCCATAACCGTGCCGATCCCGAAAACCGCGCCGCCGATGAACAGCCCGCCCGCCGCGAATTGTGGGCGCATCGGCAGCGATGCGGACAGATCGGTCAGGCCCCAGAGGTTCAAGGCTTGGGTCGCGAGGATCGCCACCGCTAAAGCCAGCGCGAACAGGCGCAGCGGCGACCGGTCACCGCCGCCGACCAGCGCCTTCATACCGCGCAGCAGGCAAAAGCGGCTGATCCGCGCCGCCGCACCGAATACCGCGCCGATGGTCAGGCCAAGAAGAGCCGCACCCATATCCACTCCGTCAATTCCGGCCGTCAGACGGGCGTGCCACCCCAGATGTCGGCACTGATCGAGGCATACCAACCCGCGCCATATTGCGCCTCGGCCCGACGGAAGGCGGCATCCGCACCGATCGGGCTAACCCCGCCCGCGCCCTCGCGCTCTGCCAGTTTCTCGCCGTCGAAGTAGTAGACGCCTGCAACGGAAATGCCCCAATCCGGTCCGACGAGACTGTAGCAGGTGTTGACATAGCTTGCCGCTACCGGCTCCTGCCCCGCCAGATCGGCAATGATCGCGGCCGCCGCGACCTTGCCCTGCGCATTGGCGCAAAAGCCCGATTTCGGCATCGGCGCGGCTATGGTCGCATCTCCCACGACATAGATGCCCGCCGCCTGCGCCGCCTCGAATGTCTGCCCCTGCACCGGCACCCAGCCGGTATCGCTGGTTACCCCTGCCGCCCGCGCAATCGCCCCCGCCTGCTGCGGCGGCACGATATTGAGAACATCGGCTTTATGGCTGGTCCCGAAGACGGTTTCGACGGTTCTGGCGGCGGCGTCGACCCTGACCACCTGCCCGTCGTCATCCAGCCCGACCCATTCGATCATCTCGCCGTAAAGTGCCTGCCAGCCCTGCTGGAAGAGCCCCTGTTTCGAGAAATTGGGCTTGCTGTCGAGAAGCAGGATCTTTGACTTCGGCTTATGCTGCTTGAAGTAATGCGCAACCATCGAGGCGCGCTCGTAAGGTCCGGGCGGGCATCGGAAAGCGCCGTCGGTAATCGACATGACAAAAGTGCCGCCATCCTCCATCGCCTCGAGCTGGGCCTTGAGCAGCTTGGTCTGGAGCCCCGCTTTCCAGGCATGGGGAGCCAGCTGGGCGGCGGCCTCGTCATAGCCCTCGAGCGCGCCCCATTTGATGTCGATTCCGGGCGAGAGGACAAGCCGGTCGTAGCCGAGCACCGCACCATTCGACAAGGTCACCGTCTTCGCCCCGGCATCGACGCCTTCGGCATAGGCATGGACGACCTCGATCCCCGCCGCGCGCAGCCCGTCGTAGCGATGGGTGATGCTGTCCCAATCCCGCAGCCCCGCGAGATAGAGGTTCGAGAAGGGACAGGTCGCGAAGACCTCGGAGGGCTCGATCAGTGTAACCTTCAGACCGGCGCTGTAGCGGCGCAGATAGCGCGCGGCGGTCGCTCCGCCAAAGCCGCCGCCGACCACGACGACACGGGCCGAAGCCGCATTCGCGCGCAAGATCGCTGGCGCGGCCAGAGAGCCGAAAGCGGCTCCCATTCCGGTCAGAACGGTTCTGCGGTCCGCTTTCATCATCATTGCCCCACTTTCGCGAAATAGCCGGCCAAAAGCTCGATTTGCGCGTCGTCATACCCCTTCATAAGCCGGTTCATGATCGTCGTGTCCGCAGGGGCCGCGTCGCGAAACGCAAGGAGCTGCCGGACCAGATCCTCCTGCGGCTTGCCCGCGATCGCGGGGATCTGCGCAGGAGAAACGCCGTCGGGTCCGTGGCAGGCAGCGCAAGGCGCGGCGAGGACTTGCGCCTCGCCAACCTGTGCCTCAGCGGCATGCGCTCGGGTAGCCAAAGCTGCAAGGGGCGTCAGCGCCGTAACGAACGCAAGGGCTATCGCAAGCTGGGCGGGGCGAGGCTTCATTGGTCGCGTCCTCCTGACGTCGGTTCTCTGTGCGGTTCGTCGGCTTTGACGGCGTGGCAGGCCCGAAGTGTCCGGCCCGCCTTCGTTTTCTCGCCGCAGAAGCCAGGTCGCGCAAGGCAAATAACGACCGAAGTGATAGATAAAGAAGCCATCCCCCGACCGGAGGGGAAAGCGGGAAAATCCCTTTCGCGACAGCATCAAACCGTGGATATTCTTCCCCGCCCTGCCGGATAAAGCGAAGGGCGAATGCCCAGAGTCCGAAATGACAACAAGAAAACCCGACAAGAGAAATTTGTCGGACCAATCCGATCAGGAAGCGAACTTTGATCAATCGCCACGAGAGGCACTATGGCCGAATTGATTGATGTCGACCGGAACATGATAATGTCGCACGGCATCCAATACCTGAAAGACGGAATTGATCTCTGGGAGGAATTGTTTCGTACATCCCTGCCAATAGGTGCTGGTATCAAAGCACAGGCGAGAGGTCTTTTCCTCGGCCTCAACCCCCTCGAATTCGCGCTCACGGCCGTTGTCGTCGGTGCGTGGCGATGCGAGGTCCACCCAGCTTCCCTCGGTATCAAGCCCCGACAGAACAGCCGGAATGTTGCGCCCTGCGATCCCTGTGGCCAGCTCGAGAACCTGGATCGAGAACGTCTCGCCATAGGTTGCCTTCGCCAAAACAAGAGCTGCGCAAAGTCACAGAGAACCGCCAATCTTCATATTGGACACTCTTTGAAGCAGCAGCCCAATAGCCCGACGCTGTCAGGGCAAAGCAGCCGACCCTGCTATTTCTCTTGATCGGCGAAAATGCGTCATAAAAATCCGTGCAATGAATCAACGCCCCCCTTTACGCGAAGGCGACACATGAATGTGCCGTACATCTGCTGAAACGGCAGGCAATAGCAATGTCGTCTTTATATCCCTGTCCGTCATTGTCCGTTTTAAAAAGAAAACATCGATCCTTTACCCAATCCGGATTCGGAAACGCCTGCCGTCAGACGTCGCTCGTCCACGCGCGAAAGCCGCGCGACAGTGCCATGCGTCGGCAGCTGCCCCAGAATAGTTGACAAATTAACTCTGCCATATATCAAAGCAGCAGAACCGCCACGAAAACACCCCTTCCACCAGCAGGCAGAGATGATGCAGCCGCAAGAACAGGTCAAACTGCGCGCCCTTCTTGGAGGCGAGCACGACTGGATGCTGCCGCTTTTGGCCGAAGAGAGCGACATCCGCCCTGCCCTGCGCTGCAGCCGGATCGCGGACGAGGCAGTGCTGTCCCCGCTGATCGACCGGTTTGCCGCGCATCAGCCGGATTCACCGCGTCACGCCTTGGTTTCGCTCTGGTCGCAGTACTACTTTGCGACGCTTTGCCTGCCGCTGATGGCGCAGGTTCTGGCCAACGGGCGGGACCGGATCGCCGTCGGCGACAGCGCGGTGGTGCTGGACGGAGAGGGCAAACCCGCCGCCCTGCGGATTGCCGCGACCCAAGCGGTCTGCGCGCCTTGCGAAACCCCGCTCGATCCGCTGCTTTGCGACCATCTCGTGCCGGTAACGCGGGCCTTGGCGGCGCTTGGCGGCATCTCGGACAAGGTGATCTGGGGCAATGCCGCGCATTATCTCGAATGGTTCATCGGCTGGCTCGAAAGCCGTGGCTGCCTGCCCGAAGCGACGATGGCGGGTCTGAGCCGCTTTCTCGAACGCGACCGGCTGCCCGACGGGTGGGCCAATCCGCTCAAGGGCGCGATCCGTTACGAAGGCGGCCGCGCCGTTCCCGAATTGCGCCGCCGCAAAGTCTGCTGCCTGCGCTACGTCATCCCCGGAATGGTCACCTGCGGCGGGCTGTGCCCCCGCCCCGAAATCCGCGCGCAGGCGCTTTGCGCATGAGTTTCCGTCCCCGCATGACCGCCTTTACCGAGGGCGTCTCGCTTCTCCGGCCGCTGGCATGGCGGGCTTTCGACGGCATGGTCGCCGATTTCTGGCAGGCCGAGGGCAAGGCGGGCGGCAAGGGTTACTATCTCTCGCCCGATCCGCGCATCGTGATCTTTCTCGACGAGATCAACCACGCGCTCGACCTCAAAAGCGCGCCTGCAGGGTCCCGCAAGACCCATCGCCCGATGGGCCGCGCGATCTTTGTACCCGCGGGGGTTCCGATCTGGTCGCGACTTTGTGCCGACGAGCATTTCCGCCATGTCGACCTGCATTTCCGCGAAGAAAGTCTGCAGGCCCGTCTGGTCGCCCGTCTGGGAGCCGAAAGCGCCACTGCCGCTTTGCGCGCGCCGGTGATCCTTGAGCGCTCGCCCGAGGCCGAGGCTTTGGCCGGTCTGCTCGCCGAAGAGATCAGCCGGCCGCGCAACCATGACTTCTACGCCGAGACCCTCATCCAGGGCATCGTCGCCGCCATCCTGCCGCTCGGGCAAAGCCGCGCACCAAGCGCGGCACCGGTTGGGGGGCACGGCAACGGACCGGGCACCGCGCAGATCAGGCGCGTTCTGTCCTATATCGAAGAGAACCTCGACCGCCGTGTCACGATTTCGGAGCTGGCCGGTGCGGTCGGCCTGTCGGAAAGCTGGTTCGCCCATGCCTTCAAACGCGAGACAGGACAGACGCCTTTGCAATGGCAGATGCGCCGCCGGATCGAATGGGCGCAAGAGATGCTGGGCGAGCCCGCGAACAGCGTGGCCGATGTCGCCGCCGCCACCGGCTTTGCCGATCAGGCCCATCTGACGCGGGTCTTCCGCAGCCTGACCGGAAGCACCCCCGCCGCATGGCGCAGAAATGGCGCATTTTCCTGAGCTGCTGCGGGGGATTCGTCAAAAGACGACAGAAACAGTCAAGACCAGAGAGCCGCCGACAGCCTAAAGGCTGGGACAATCGACGCGCAGAGCGCGTTTCGTCCAAAGCAGGAAACAGGATGCTGACAAAACGTCTTTCCGTGCTGACCCTTCTGAGCTGCCAGACCGCCCTTTGCGGCGCGGCGCTGGCGCAGGATCCGGTCCAGCTTGATACGGTGGTGATCGAGGCCGGCGAGACCGGCACCGGCCCCGTGACCCGCGCCAATCCGCGCACCCTGACCGGCGTGAAAAACGCGACCGCCGTGACAGAGATCCCGCAATCGGTCTCGGTCATCGGTCAGGACACGATCCGGCAGGACAACCTGACCAAGCTGGATGCGGCTTTCGGCTATACCGCCGGAGTGATCGGCCAGCCCTACGGCTACGACAGCGACACCAACTGGATCATGGTGCGCGGCTTTGCCGCCACCGCGAACGGGATCTTTCAGGACGGGCTGGCGAACTACTCTTTCGGCTTCGGCGGCTTTTACGTCGATCCCTTCATGGTCGAGCGGATCGAGGTGCTCAAAGGCGCCTCGTCGGTGCTTTACGGCAGCTCCAACCCCGGCGGCATCGTGAACTATGTCACCAAAAGGCCCACGGGCACACGCTCGACCGCGCTGGAATTCGGGATCGAGGAAGAAGGCGGGGCTTGGACCTCGGTCGATCATAACGGCGTCATTGACGATGCGACCTCCTACCGGCTGATGGCCAAGCTCGAACGTCAGGACGGGCGAGGCGCGTTTGATCCGGGCGTGCACGGGCTGCTGTCGGGCTCGGTCCTGCACCAGCTCGACACGGGGGCGGAGCTCGGCTTCGGCCTTGATTATCTGCGCGTCGACGAAAGCCATGTCGGCGGAGCGTGGCTGCCCTATGTCGGCACCGTCACCAATGCACCCTTCGGCAGGATCGACCGCTATTTCAACTCGGGCGAGCCGGACCACGACCGTTACGAGCGCGACCAGATCACCGCGCGCTTCAGCTATGCGCAGGATCTCGGCGACTGGCGGATCGAGAACACCACCCGCATCGGCCGCGCGAAAGTCGAGGAAGACAGCGTCTATGCCTATGGCTACGAGGGTTTCTCGCTGGTGCCTGGCAATGATCGGGGCACGATGTCGCGTCTGGTCTTCGACCACGAGACCACCGCCGTCACCGCTCTGAGCGATACCCGCGCCACCACCACCGCCAACTGGGGCGCGACCGAGCACAGCCTGCTCTTCGGTCTCGATCTGAAATATTTCCGCATGGACCAGATGCAGGCCAGCGCGCTCGGCACGCCGCTCGATTTTGTCGATCCGCAATATGGCGCGACGCAGCCTGCCGCCGTGCCCTATATCGACCAGCGCATGAGCCAAAAGCAGATCGGCCTTTATGCGCAGGACCAGATCCGCTGGGGCGACGGCTGGATCGCGACGCTGAATGCGCGCTACGACCACGTCAAAACCGAGGCCGGCACCAACCACGCCACCGGCGCGGCGGGCATGTCGCGCTCGGATGCGCAATGGAGCGGACGCTTCGGCATCGCCAGGACCTTCGCCAACGGCGTGACGCCCTATGCCAGCGTCTCGACCTATTTCCTGCCCAAAGTCGTGACCGATACCAGCGGCGAGACCGCCTCGCCCGAGAGCGGCCGCCAGTTGGAGGCCGGCGTGAAATGGGAGGCGAACGAAGACCTTCTGCTGACCGCCGCCGTCTTCGACATCCGCCGCAACAACATCACCCAATCGGTGATCGGAGGCATTGCGCGCCAGTTGGGCGAGGTCCGCTCGCGCGGGGTCGAGCTCGAGGCCCGCGGCAAGCTGACCGACGCCTTGCGCATCGAGGCCGAGCTTACCAAGCTCGATGTCGAGATCCTGAGCGATCCCAATACCGCCGTCATCGGCAAGACCCCCTATTCGACGCCCGATGCGACCGCTGCGGTCCGCATCAGCTGGACGCCGGTTCAGGCCCCCGATTGGACGCTTGTCGGCGGCCTGCGCTGGACCGGCAAGAGCTGGGCCGATAATGAAAACACCCTGCGCGTGCCAGATTACACGGTGCTCGATCTGGGTGCGAACTACCGCTTCGACGGTGGCTGGGAGGCCAATCTGGCCGTCTCGAACGTCACCGACAAGCGTTACACCGCCTCCTGCCAAACCGGCTATTGGTGCTATGACGGCGAAGGGCGCAATGCCAGCCTGACCCTGCGCAAGAGCTTCTGATCGCAGGTCGCCTTAACCGAAAATCAGGCCTGTCCCGGACAGCATCCGGGGCGGGCCGTCGGAGTTGATGATGCTGAAAGATTTCTTTGCCTATTACCGCCCGTGGAAAACGCTTTTCCTGATCGACTTTTCTGCCGCCGTGGTTCTGGGCCTGCTGGAGCTGGCCTTCCCCGTCGCCATCCAGGGGTTCATCGACGTGCTTTTGCCACAGGGCAACTGGTCGCTGACTCTGGTGGCGGCCGGTGCGCTTTGCCTTGTCTATCTGGTCAATGCGGGCCTGATGGCGGTCGTGACCTATTGGGGCCACATGCTCGGCATCAATATCGAAACCGAGATGCGCCGCCGCGCTTTTGATCATATCCAGAAGCTGTCTTTCAGCTATTTCGACCGTCAGCGCACCGGCCATATGGTCGCCCGTGTTACCCGCGATCTGGAAGAAATCGGCGAGGTCGCCCATCACGGCCCCGAGGATCTTTTCGTCGCCATCATGACCTTTGTCGGCGCCTTCATCCTGATGATGATGATCCACACGCCGCTGGCGCTGATGACCGTGGTGATCGTGCCCGCCACCGTCGCGCTGGTCAGCTATTATGGCGGCCGCATGACCGCCACCTGGCGCGAGATCTATTCCCGCGTCGGCAATTTCAACGTCAGGCTGGAAGAAAACGTCGGCGGCATCCGCGTCGTGCAGGCCTTCGCCAACGAGGACCACGAGCGCGCCCGCTTTGCCGAGGACAACCACCAATACCGCAAGGTCAAGCTCGATGCCTACCGCATCATGGCCGCCTCGCAATCGCTCAACTATATCGGGATGCGCGGCGTGCAGGTGGTCATCATGGTCGCGGGCGCGTCCTATGTGCTCAAGGGCGATCTGTCGGCGGGCGGCTTTGTCGGCTTCCTGCTGCTGGTCGGGGTCTTTTTCCGCCCGCTGGAAAAAATCGCTGCCGTCCTCGAGGTCTATCCGCGCGGCATCGCCGGATTCCGTCGCTATCAGGAATTGCTCGACACCGACCCCGATATTGCCGACCGCGAAGGCGCGCATGCGGCCACGGCGCTGAAGGGCGAGATCCGCTTCGAGAATGTCGGTTTCGGCTATGATCCCGACCGCCCGAACCTGCAAGACATCTCCCTGAACGTCCGTTCCGGCGAGACGATGGCCTTTGTCGGCCCCTCGGGCGCGGGCAAGACGACGCTGCTGGCGCTTTTGCCGCGCTTTTACGAGCCGACCTCGGGGCGCATCACCATCGACGGCACCGATATCCGCGATTTCACGCTGGAAAGCCTGCGCCGCCAGATCGGCATCGTCTCGCAGGATGTGTTCCTGTTCGGCGGCACGTTGCGCGAAAACATCGCCTACGGCCGGCTGGATGCCGGTGAGGACGACATCCGGCAAGCCGCCGAACTTGCCCAGCTTTCAAGCCTGATCGAGGGCCTCCCCGAGGGGCTGGACACGATCGTGGGCGAGCGCGGCGTGACGCTTTCGGGCGGACAAAAGCAGCGCGTGGCGATTGCGCGGATCTTCCTCAAGAACCCGCCGATCCTGATTTTGGACGAGGCGACCTCGGCGCTCGACACCCAGACCGAGGCGGAAATTCAGGCGGCCCTCGAACGTCTGGCGGTCGGGCGCACCACGCTGGTCATCGCCCACCGCCTCGGCACGATCCGCGACGCCGACCGCATCGCCGTGATCGAGGACGGCCGGATTGCCGAACTGGGCAGCCATGCCGAGCTGAGCGAAAGCGGCGGGCGCTATGCAAGGCTGAGCGCCGCATGAGGCGGGCAAGGAACTTCTGCGCGGCACTGGCGCTGGCAGCCCTGCCCGCGCCCGCATTCGCGCAGGAATTCCCTCAGGTCTTCGACGGGCTTTTCGGCCCGACCAACGTGACCCAAGCGCCCCGCCGCGTCGTCTCGCTCGGCTATGTCGCCCATGACGATCTGCTGGCGCTCGGCGTCGTTCCGGTCGGGCTGCGCTATTGGTACGGCCCCTATCCGCAGGGCGTCTGGCCTTGGGCCGAGGCAGCTTTGCGCGGCGAAAGCCCCGAGGTCCTGCGCGGCGAAATCTCGTTCGAACGCATCGCGCTGCTAGATCCGGATCTGATTTATGCGGTCTCCTCGGGGATCAGCGCGCAGGAATTCCGCATGCTGTCGCGGATTGCGCCGACCATTGCCTCCGCGCCCGAATATGGCGCCTACAACACTCCTTGGGATGCGCTCGCCCTCGGGATCGGGCGCGCGACAGGACACGCGGCCGAAGCGCAAGCGCGCATCGACGCGATCCGTGCCCGCTTTGGCGAAATCCGTGACGCCCATCCCGAATGGGCGGGGATGACCGCCGTGGCCGCGACCTATTCCGGCGGCGCGCCTGCCGTCTTTCTGCCCGGCGATGCCCGTGCCGATGTGTTGATCAATCTGGGTTTTCGCATCCCCGAGGCCCTCGAGCCCCATCGCGGCGAAAGCTTCTATCGCGAGCTTTCACCCGAGGATCTGGCCCCAATGGATGCCGATCTCATCCTCTGGATCGGGGGGACCGCCAAGGCCGCAGAGGTCGCGGCCATGCCCCTGCGCCCCGCTTTGCGCGCGTCCCGAACCGGTGGCGAGGTCTGGGCGGACGAGCTGATGGCCGGTGCGCTCGGCCATGCAACGCTTTTGTCGCTGCCTTGGGTGCTCGACCGTCTGCCCGCCGAAATCGCGGCGGCCGCCGACGGCGATCCGCTGACCAAAGTGCCCTCGGCCCAAGCGGCGGGGCTGATCCGGTGAAGGCGCTTTTGCTTCTGCCCGCCTTGGCCCTTGCGGCCTGCGCCGCGCTGGTTGTCGGCGCGCGGCCGGTGCCCCTGCCCGAAGTCTGGGCCGCGCTAAGCGCTCTCGATCCGAGCAATCCCGACCATCTGGCGATCACCCAGCTGCGCCTGCCGCGCCTTTATGCGGGTCTGATCGCGGGCACGGCGCTCGGGCTGGCCGGGGCTTTGATGCAGGCCCTGACCCGCAACCCCCTGGCCGAGCCGGGGATATTGGGAATCAATGCCGGCGCGGGCCTTGCCGTGGTTCTGGGCGCTTTGGCGGGACTTGGCGCGGGCACGATCTGGCTGGCCTTCGGCGGCGCGGCGCTGACCACCTGCGCGTTGATCCTTTTCGGCGGCGCGAGACAGGGCGGGATCGGACCCGCGCGGCTCGCGCTGGCGGGAATGGCGCTCAATGCTTTCCTGATTTCGGCGATCACCGTCGCTGTGCTGGTCAGCGCCTCGGCGCTTGACGAATACCGCTTCTGGGTCATCGGCTCTCTCGGCGATGCCGCGAGCCGCCCGTTGGCCGCAATGGCCGTGACCGCGCTTTCGGGAGCTGCACTCGCGCTCTTGCTTACACCTGCGCTGGAGACCTTGGCTCTGGGCGAGGAGGCGGCCGTCGGCCTCGGCCAGAACCTTTGGCGGATCCGTATCCTGAGCCTTGCCGCCATCGCGCTTTTGTCGGGGGCTGCGGTCAATGTCGCGGGACCGATCTCCTTCATCGGCTTGATGGCACCGCATCTGGCCCGCGCTTTCGGCACCATCGCCTTGCGTCCCCTGATGCTGCGTGCGGGGCTGATCGGCGCGACAACCCTGATCCTGTGCGATGTCGCGGGCCGGATCCTGCTGCCGCAGGGCGAGATCCGCGCCGGAACCGTCAGCGCCGTTCTGGGCGGTCTCGTCTTTGTCGCGGTCGTTCGCCGCATCCGGTTGGAGGCCCTGTCGTGAACCGCCTCGCGCTGCTGGTCCTCGCGCTTTCTACGCTGATCCTTGCCGGAATATGCGTGGGCGAGGTCGACCTGCCCGCCTCCGCCTATTGGCAGGCGCTCACCGGAGAGAGTCCCAGCGCGCGCTTGATCCTGTGGGAGTTGCGCCTGCCGCGCATCCTGACCGCAGCGGGCGCGGGCGCGGCCTTGGGCCTGTCGGGCGCGATCTTCCAGATGGTGCTGCGCAATCCCCTCGCCTCGCCCGATGTGATGGGTTTCACTTCGGGCGCGGCCTTCGGGACGGTGCTGGCGCTGCGCTCTGGCGGCGCGGCGGGGATCGGCACCAGCCTTGGCGCGGCGGGCGGCGGTCTGGCGGCGGCGGCACTGGTCTTCGGCCTGAGCCGCAGGGAAGGCCGCACCAGCCCGCTCCGTCTGGTTCTTGTCGGCATCGGCATTGCTGCGGCCTTCGGTGCGGGCGCGGTCTTGCTGCTGTCGCGCCTGCCCCTGACCGAGGCCGCCGATGCGCAGCGCTGGCTGGCAGGATCGCTGGTTGCACGCGACTGGCACCATGTCCGGCAGATCGCCCTTTCTCTGGTCCTCGTCGGAAGCGCGGCCGCCGCAATGGCGCGGGCGCTTGCGCTGCTCGAACTGGGCGACGATCTCGCCGCAACCCTCGGGTTGGGCGTCGAGCGCGCCCGCCTCGGCCTGACGTTCGTTGCCGTTCTCGCGGCGACGGCAGCGGTTTCCGTCGCGGGGCCCTTGCCCTTCATCGCGCTGATGGCCGCGCCGTTGTCGCGCCGCTTGGGGCAATGGGGAGCCCCCGGCGCGCGAATGGCGGCGGCGGGCATCACCGGCGCGTTGATCGCGACGCTGGCGGATCTTCTGGCGCGGATCGGGATCGGCGGCATCCAGCTTCCGGTTGGCGCGCTGACCGGCCTTTTGGGCGGTCCCTATCTTCTGTGGCTTTTGGCCCGCGAAATGAAAGAGGGTCAGCTATGACCGCAAGAACCGGCCTCGAGGCGCGCAATCTGAGCGTTTCCTACGGCACGCGCATGATCTTGAAGGACCTGACGCTCGCTCTGCCCGAGCAGCGCTTTACCGCCATTCTCGGGCCGAACGGCTGCGGGAAATCGACGCTTCTGCGCAGCTTCGCCCGCCTGATCCGCCCCCGCGCGGGCGAGGTCCTGCTCGACGGCGAGAACCTGACCGCAATGGCCGCAACCAAGGCAGCGCGAAGGCTGGGGCTTTTGCCGCAAGCGCCCACCGCGCCCGAAGGCATCACCGTCGAGGCGCTGGTCGCGCGCGGGCGCGCACCGTGGCGCGGGCTCTTTGCGGGCTGGAGCAAGGCCGATGCGGCCGCCTGCCTGCGCGCCATGACGGCAACCGGCGTTGCGGAACTGGCCGAACGGCCCTTGGCCGAGCTCTCGGGCGGGCAGCGCCAGCGCGTCTGGATCGCTTTGGCTCTGGCGCAAGAGACCCCGCATCTTCTGCTCGACGAGCCGACGACATGGCTCGATCTGCCCCATCAGGTCGAGGTTCTGGCACTTTTGCAGCGGCTCAACCGCGAAGAAGGCCGCAGCATTGTCGCCGTGCTCCACGACCTCAATCTTGCGGCGCGCTATGCCGATCATCTGGTGCTGCTCTCGCCGCAGGGTCTGGTGGCGCAGGGTGCGCCCGCGCAGGTCCTGAACCCCGCCAATATGCTGGCGGCCTTCGGCATGGCGACCCTGATCGAGCGCGATCCGGTCGCGGGCACCCCGATGGTGATCCCGCTTTAGGCGAAACGCCGGCTGGGAGAAAAGGCGACCTCCTATGCCGAAATCAGATCGACCGCGCGCATCACATCGTCGACGCTGACGCGGAAGCGCTCCTGATCGCCCTCGCCCACCACGAAACCATAGCGCATGCCCAGAAGATCGGTGAAATCCTTCCAGACATTATCGAAACGGTAAGGCGGCTGGATGGTGATCATCGCGCCCCCTTCCTGCATGGTCAGATAGGCATGGGTCAGCGCGCTGCCTTCGACCGAGACGACCAGAGACGCGCCCGCGATCTTGCGGATGATCTCGGCGGTGCTTTCCTGCATCGGATTGACGATGGTAAAGCCGCGCTGTGACAGCGCCTCGGCCAAGGCGGCCTCGTTCTCCAAAATCCGCAGATTCTGACCGAAACTGCCACGGATGATGAAAACGCGGTGGCCCGACTGATCGGCGGGCAGACCGGCCAGTCGCGCGCGCACCTGCTTCATCCTTTGGCGGCGATGCGCATTCATGCCGAGATCCTCGAAAAGCCAGGCCTCCGACAGATAGGTATCGGGGAGCTCGGGCACTTCGAGATCCATCAGCCGGCGGTAGGAATTCGCATGGGTCCAGCTTTCCATCAGCTTGTTTCTGGCGCGGTAGACAGGGCCGAACTCCTGCGCGAGCAAAGTCGTCGCTGAATCGTCCATCAGGTAATGGCCAAAGAAAATGCTGCCGATCGGCGTGCCGACCAGCGCGGCGCTTTCGATCTTTTCCTCGACGAAACGCGGCCCGCGCGGAGGGCGCTGCATCAACAGCTGGCTGCGGCTTCCGCGCGAATAAAAGCTGCCGCCGAGCAGGCGCGCATTGCGGAAATGAAGGGCGCGGGTCGCGGCATGGGTGACGCTACCCTCGGTGATGCGCGCCATCTGCGCCTCGCGCCCGCCCATGGATTGAAAGGCCCGGATGCGGTCGAGCTGTGCCGATCGAAATAGGCCTTCGGACGCAGCGCCACTTCTGCGGGCCAGACCTCGACCACTTTGTCGGCAGCCTCTGCGGCGCTGCGCTGCTTCTTGAACGCTTTTCTCGCGAGATAGGTAATCGGAACGATATTCATGACAAAACCCGCAGACCATTGAAGAGAATGTGGCATTATCAGTTGGTGTAATCAATGATTTAGATTCAGCCGCAGAGCGATGGGCGTCGTGATTTCTTCTCTGCGGGAAGCGCGATCCCCCGAACCAAAAGTTCAAACAGGCACGGGGTCGGCGCATCTCGCGAAGTACTGCCAGCCTTTTGGCGGCACAATAAAAAATCATCTGGATGAACGGCTTCTTACGCAGCGTGAAAAGCCGGCACCGCAAACAACAAACGGCCCCGTACCCTCGGGACCGTTTGTCCGCAGCCGGATCAGGCGGCGCGATAACACCCGCGCCGCGCCCTGCCTCGCGCCATGCAAAAGACTGTCAGGCTTTGTCGGTGGCCAGAATGTCGCGCACCATCGGAATTACCTCTTCGCCATACAGACGGATGCTCTCCATCAGCTGCTCGTGCGGCATCGGGCCGGTGGCATATTTCAGATCGAAATGACCAAGCCCCAAGGTCTTGACGGTCTTGGCGATCTTGCGCGCCACGGTCTCGACGCTGCCGACATAAAGCGAGCCTTGATGGACTTCGGCGAGGTAGCTCTCTTTGGTCATCGGCGGCCAGCCGCGCTCGCGCCCGATCCGCCCGAAAGCCGCCGAGAAATTCGGCCAAAGCTGCTCGATCGCCTCGGCATCGGTTGCCGCGACATGGCCCGGCGAATGGACACCGATCGGGCGCGCGGTCCGTTCGAGTTGTTCGGTCGCGCGCTTGTACAGATCGACATAAGGCACGAAACGCGCAGGATCGCCGCCAATGATCGCCAGCATCAGGTTGAGATCCTGCCGCACGACGCGGATTACGGATTCGGGACTGCCGCCGACGCCGACCCAGACCTTCATCCCCTCCGGCCCGAGCGGCGGATAGACCACCTGATCCTCAAGCGCCGAGCGGGTCTCGCCCGACCATGTGACGCGCTCCTCGCGCACGAGGCGGGCGAAGAGGTCGAGCTTTTCCTCGAAGAGCTGCTCGTAATGGCTCATGTCATAGCCGAAAAGCGCATAGCTTTCCGTAAAGGAGCCGCGGCCGAGGATGGGCTCGGCCCGCCCGTTCGAGACCGCATTGAGCGTCGAGAAACGCTGGAAGGCGCGCACCGGATCATCCGAGGACAAGACCGTGACCGCCGTGCCCAGCTTGATGCGCTTGGTCTGGCCGGCAATCGCGCCCAGCACCACCTCGGGCGAGGACAGCGCGAAATCGGGGCGATGGTGCTCGCCAAGCCCGATGAAGTCGATATTGAGCTGATCGGCCAGAACCGCCTGCGCCACCACATCGCGCAAAACCTCGTCCTGCCGCTTGGGCTGGCCGTCGGGCCCGTTGGTCACATCGCCGAAAGTGTCTAGTCCGAGAGATACCTGTTCCGCCATTTTGCGATCCTGCTATACATGTTCGACAAATGAGATAGGATGTCGCTTGCGGTTTCGCCATGTTCAAAGCGTTTTTATCCCTAACTGCTAAGGGGATCGCCGCTTGGGTCACCACCCGCATCCTCCAAGCCCCAGCCCAGCGCCGCGCGTGATCCTTGCGGATTCTTAGGCCGATCGGGCGCTGCGCGAAATCACGACGGTGAAGTCTGCCGCTCCGCGGCAACGGAACATATAGAGAACGTCGACCATTCGCCCAGCGTTTCCCGCATCCGTCCCCCCGTAGACGCGAGCGCTTCCACCCCCACCTGCCCCAAAGGTTTCGCGGCATTCCCATCGCGCGCAAAATCCCGCGACAGCGCCCCGCACCGCATTCCCAGAACGGAAATTCGCCTCTAGGATCGCTTTGTCGGCTGGCGCATGCGCCGCGACAACCCCGGGGAGGGAGCATGACAATCAGGATAGAGGCCGAGCGCCCGCCGCATCTTGGTGCGGAGCGCAGGTTGCCCCATGCGGAGCACGGACAACTGGACTCGGAGCAACCGCAGCCCGCATATCCCTTTCCCGGTTTCGAGCCGGAACAGCGCAGTTATCAATCATGGGTCGCCGACGAAACGGTCGAGGATTACGCACTCCGCTACGCCCCCGTGAACCACCGCCGCTGGAGCCCCTTCGTCATCGCCAATACCGCGCTGGGCGGCATCTCGTTTCTGGCACTCGAGGCGATCGGGGCGGCGCTCACCCTCTCTTGGGGCGTCGAGACCACCGTGATCGCAGTTCTCGTCGTTTCCGTCTTCATCTTCCTGACCTGCCTGCCCATCGCCTATCACGCGGCGCGCACCAATGTGGATATGGACCTGCTGACGCGGGGGGCGGGCTTCGGCTATATCGGCTCGTCGATCACATCACTGATCTATGCCACCTATACGATCATCTTCTTTGCCCTCGAGGGCGTGATCATCGCGCAAGCCCTGTCGCTCAGCACGGGATTGCCGCTGCCTCTGGGCTATCTGGTCTCGACGCTCTTCATCCTGCCGTTCGCGGCGCGGGGAATGACAGCGATTTCGCGCTTCCAGATGCTGACGCAAATTCCCTGGATCGTCCTGGGTCTTCTGCCCTTCGTGGTCATCGCCATTGCCGAACCCGAGGCATGGAGCCGCTGGCAATCCGGCAGCGGCCACAGTTTCAGCTGGCTCTCGCTCGGGGCGGCGATCGGCGTCCTTTGCGCCCTCACCCTCCAGATCGGCGAGCAGGTCGACTACCTGCGCTTCCTCCCCCCCAAAGAGACGACACCGAAACTCCGTTGGTGGGGGGCCCTGATCATGGCGGGACCGGGCTGGATCCTGATCGGAGGCACCAAGATCCTGATGGGCAGCTTTCTGGTGACGCTGGCCATCGGCGACGGCATGGCACCCGATTTCGCGGTCGAGCCGATCGGCATGTTCTGGCAGGCCTTCCAGCATGTCTTCACCCCGCCGGTCGCGCTGCTCTTTGCGACGGCCTATGTGCTGCTCGCGCAGGTCAAGATCAACGTGACCAATGCCTATGCCGGCTCTCTGGCACAGTCGAACTTCTTTCTGCGCGTCACGCGCTACCACCCGGGCCGCTTGGTCTGGCTGATCTTTCACGTCGTGGTCAGCTGCGCGCTCATGCTGATGGGGGTTTTTTCGACCCTCGAGGCCGTGCTCGCGATCTATGCCAACCTCGCCCTTGCATGGCTGGGCGCGATCATTGCCGATCTGGTCGTGCTCAAACCTCTTGGCCGCAGCCCGAAACTCATCGAGTTCAAACGTGCCTATCTGCCCGATTTCAATCCGGTCGGCTGCGGCGGCATGGCGCTGGGGGGCGCGGTGGGTATCGCGCTTTTCCTCGGGACAGGCGGACCCTTCCTTCAGGCCTGGTCGCCGCCCATCGCCTTCGTCGTCTCTCTGGCCACAGCGATCACCATCGGGGTCATGCGCGGCAGCGCCGCCTATTTCGCGCGCGAGCCCCATGTCTTCGACCACGAGACTTCCTGTCTCTGCGCCATCTGCACCCACGGCTACGAATCCCGCGACATGGCCTATTGCACCTTCTACGAGCGGCCGATCTGTTCGTTGTGCTGCAGCCTCGATCCGCATTGCCGCGATTACTGCAAGCGCCCCCGCGCCCTTGCCGGAGCCGCAAAGGGACCCGCGCCCCTTGCAGCGCCCATGATCACCTCTGTTCCCCTTACGCCCCACGCCCCTATGATCGCGCCCCCGATCCGGACGGCGGGCCTTGCCCTGCCCCGCGTTTCGCCGCGCTTTTGGCAAAGGCTCTGGCAGATCGTCGCGGTCTTTGCCGCGCTCATGGCGGGGCTGGGCTGCCTCTATCTTGTCGCGCGCTATCTCGCCTCGGGCTTTCACGACCCCCGCCTCGTGCTGCACTTCTTTCTCGGCATCACGCCGCTGCTCGCCCTCGTCGCCATCTGGGTCGTCATGGCGATCGAACGCAAGCGGCTGACCGAAGAGGATCTGCTGGGCGCCCTGACACGTCTCGGGGTTGCCCAGCGCGAGCTTGCCCTGAACCAGCGCCTTGCCGCCGTGGGCGAAGTCGCGGCCACCATCAGCCACGAGCTGCGCAACCCTTTGGGCACGATCACCAGCTCGGTCGAGGTCCTCTCGCGCAACCCCGGTCTCGGCCCCGAGGCCGAAGAAGACGTCGAGCGCATCCGCCGCAACATCCGCCGATGCGGCCGCATCATCGACATCCTGCTCGATTTCGCGCGTCAGGGCGCGAACGAGATCGTGCCGGTCGATCTGGGAGCATGGCTTGGGGCGAGCCTTGCCGAACAATCCTTCGGGCGTTTCGTCACGCTCGAAATCGCGCAAGGCATGCAGATCCGATGCGATCCCTCGCGTCTGCAATTCGCGATCCACAACCTCGTCGACAATGCGGGCCATGCCGCGGAAGCCGCAGGACGCACGCCCCGGATCACCTTGCGCGCCTATCGCAGCACGGCTCCGGCCACCGGCCCCAGCGGGCAAGCCCGCGGCCAAACCGTGATCGAGGTCACCGACAACGGTGCCGGCATGCCGCCCGAGCTGCGCGCCCGCGCCTTCGATCCGCTATTCACCACCAAGGGCGCAGGCGTCGGGCTGGGCCTGCCGCTGGTGCGCCGCGTCGCGCAGATGCATGGCGGCGACGCATGGATTGCCCAAAGCGGCGCGGCGGGAACCGTGATGCGCCTTTCCGTCGGGGACCAGACATGAACGAAGCGGGAACACATTCCCAGCGCCCGCGCCTGATGATCGTGGATGACGAGCATGATTTCGCGGTCTCGACCTCGCGCGCTTTGGCGCTCGAGGGGATCGACTGCATCCTCGCCGGTCACGGTGCCGAAGCCGTGGCCTTGCTGCTTGCCCAAGAACCTCAGATCGCGCTTCTGGACATCCGCATCCGCGACGAGGACGGCACCGAGCTGGCAGCGCGGCTCAAGGCTTTGCGCCCCGATCTGATCGTCATCATCATGACCGGCTATGCCTCGGTCGATAGCGCCATTGCCGCGATGCAGGCAGGTGCGCATGACTTCCTGCGCAAACCCTTCTTTCTCGACGAGCTGATGCGCGCCTTGGGGCGGGCGGGCGAGATCCTGCGCCTTCGCGAGGACAAGGCGCAGGCCGAGCGCGAATTGACCCATCTGCGTCAACTCGAGGCGACCTCGCAGCTTGCGGCGGGGCTTTCGCACGACTTCCGCAATATGCTCGCGGTGGTGCAGGCCAATCTGTCGGTGCTGGTCGAGCGGCTGGAGAAGGACGGCGGCAGCGATGCACGGCTTCTGCCCTATGCCCGCGACGCCCTTCATGCCGGAGCCTCGGCGACCAGCGTGGTGACGCGGCTGGGTGATTTCCGGCGCAACCGTAGCGCCGCATTGGCTCCGGTCGACCTGCGCCCGCAGGTCGCCGAGGCGGTCGCCATGATGCGCTCCACCCTCTGCGCCGGGCTCGCGATCACGCTGTCTCTTCCCGAGGAGCCGCTCATGGTTCTGGCCGATCCCGCCATGATCGGCACCGCGATGGTCAACCTTTTGATCAATGCCCGCGACGCGACCGGCGGAGAGGGGCGCGTCACCGTCGCCTTGCGGCGTCTCCGTCAGGGCGGCGATTATGCCCGACTGACCGTCACCGACGACGGGCCGGGCTTGAGCGGCGAGGCCGCCTTGCGCGCGGTCGATCCCTTCTTCACGACCAAGCCGCAAGGAACCGGGCTCGGCCTGCCGATGATCCGTCACCTCGCCCTCTCGAGCGGAGGCCGCTTCCGGCTGGAGAACGCCCCGCAGGGCGGCGCACAAGCTGTGCTCGACCTACCCGCGGTAGCGGTTGCGGCAACGGCCGAAGCGGCTCCTCACTCAGATGGCGCGAACATATAGCCCGCGCCGCGCACCGTGCGGATGACGCGGTGCTCGGGGCCGGTATCGCCGATCTTGCGGCGGATTTTCCCGATCATCACATCGATCGAGCGGTCATAGGGCGTCCAGTCGCGGTTGGAGGCGTAATCGAGCAGCTGGTCGCGGCTCAACACCCGTCCCGGCCTTTGCGCGAGGATCGCGAGCAAGGCGAATTCCTGCGCCGTCAGCACGCGGATCGAGCCGTCGCGATGGCGCAGATGGCGCGCCTCGAGGTCGAGATGCCAATCATCGAAACGCAACACCTTGCGGGCATCCTCGCGCGCGGGGGCGGCTTCTTGGGGGATCGGCGGCAATGCGGCCGGCTCTGGCTGGAGGCGGCGCAAAACGGCGCGGATGCGGGCCAGAAGCTCGCGCGGCTCGAAAGGCTTGACGAGATAGTCGTCCGCCCCGATCTCTAGCCCGACAATCCGGTCTATCGCCTCGTCGCGCGCCGAGAGAAACAAGATCCCCGCCGAATGCTGGCTTTTGACCTCGCGCGCTAGCGAATAGCCGTCATCGCGGCCGGGCAGCCCGATATCGAGCACGATGAGATCGAACGGCGCGCGTGCCAATGCCTCGCGCATCGCAGGACCATTGGGCGCGATCTCGGCGGCGAAGCCTTCCTCGGTGGCGTAGCGCAGCAGGAAGCCCGCCAAAGCGGCATCATCCTCGACAAACAAAATCCGGTGCTTTGCCAAAGGGTTGTCTACCGTCCTCGCCGCCTCCATCCGATCCTCCACCCCCGAATTCGAGGCAGGATAACAAGCGCCCCGCGCTTTGGATAGCCGCCCGCAAAACCGCCCGCGCGCGCCCAGCAAAGCCCTGCCGGTTACAAAGCGGTTACAAGCCGGTTGCACGGGTTACAAAAATCCCGCCCCCCGAACGCACGGCGATTACATTGCCCCGCCACCATCGTCGCAGAAGGCACGCTTCGGCGCCCCTTCGCCACATAGGGAGGAAACAATGTCCAGAACCGTTTTCGAAGTGGATCTCAAGAAGGCCCCCGAGGACAACGCCCAAAAGACCCACAACCGCTGGCATCCCGACATTCCGATGGTCGACATGTTCAAGACCGGCGAGGTCCTGCGCATCGAATGCTACGACTGGACCGGCGGTCAGGTCGGCAACAACGACAGCGCCAACGACATCCGCGACGCCGATCTGACGCGCGTCCATTACCTCTCGGGGCCCTTCGGCTTTTACGGCGCGGAGCCGGGCGACCTGCTGGTCGTCGATATTCTCGACATCGGCGCGCTGCCCGAATCGAAATGGGGCTTCAACGGGCTTTTCGCCAAGGAAAACGGCGGCGGCTTCCTGACCGAGCATTATCCGAAAGCCAGCAAGTCGATCTGGGATTTCGAGGGCATCTATACGACCTCGCGCCATATTCCGGGCGTGCGCTATCCGGGCCTCATCCACCCTGGCCTGATCGGCTGCCTTCCCGATCACAAGCTGCTCGCCGAAGCCAACCGCCGCGAGGCCGAGCTGATCGCGACCAACCCAGGCCGCGTGCCGCCTCTGGCCAACCCGCCCCATGCCGCCACCGCGCTGATGGGCGAAATGACCGGCGCCGCCAAAGAGGCCGCCGCCAACGAGGCATGGCGCACGGTCCCGCCGCGCGAACATGGCGGGAACTGCGACATCAAGAACCTCTCGCGCGGCTCCAAGGTCTATTTCCCCGTCTATGTGAACGGCGGAGGCCTTTCGATGGGCGACATCCACTTCAGCCAGGGCGACGGCGAGATCACCTTCTGCGGCGCGATCGAAATGGCGGGCTGGATCGAGGTCAAGGTCGAGATCATCAAGGGTGGCATGGCGAAATACGGCGTCATCAACCCGATCTTCCGCCCCTCGCCGATCGATCCGAAATTCGACGATTACCTGATCTTCCAGGGCATTTCGGTCGATGAACATTCGGGCGAGCAATATTATCTCGACGCCCATGTCGCCTATCGCCGCGCCTGCCTCAACGCGATCGAATATCTCAAGAAATTCGGCTATTCGGGCGAGCAGGCCTATATGATCCTCGGGACCGCGCCGATCGAGGGGCGCATCGCGAGCATTGTCGACATCCCCAACGTCTGCGCGACCGTGGCGATACCGACCGGCATTTTCGACTTCGACATCAGGCCGAATGCCGACGGGCCCAAGCGCTCGGTTCCGGATGTGGCCTGGGCCAAATCGAGCTGATCCCTCCCACCCACCGCCCGCCTTCGGCCGGACCGGAGGCGGGCTTTCAGGAGCAATCCCATGGTACTTGGATTTCTGCTGCTCTGGGTCGGAGCGGTCCTGTTTCTCAACGGGCTCTGGCTGATGGGCAAGATCGAGGACCGCGAAATCGTGGTCGTCAACGTGATCTCGGGACTGGTCGCCTCGGCGGTGGTGCTGCAGTCGGTCTTCGGGGCGGGCGCCAATGCAGACAGCATCCGCGCGGGAGCGCTGACGCTTTTGTTCGCCACCACCTATTTCTGGGTCGCCTACAACCGGTTGAGCGGCGTCGACGGCCGCGGTCTGGGCTGGTTCAGCCTCTTTGTCGCGATCACCCTGATCCCCGTCATCATCCGCGCCTATGGCAGCGTGTCCAATGGTGCCGAATTCTGGCTGGCGACGAATTGGCTGATCTGGGCGGTCCTGTGGTTCATGTATTTCCTGCTGCTCGCTTTGGGAAAACCGATCCTGAAGCAGACGGCTCTGGTGACCTTGCTTGCGGGGATCGTGACCGGCTGGTTGCCGGGCTTCCTGCTTCTCGACGGATTGATGTGAAAGGATCGCGTGATGCCGATTTACGATTTCGCCTGCCACGACCACGGGGTTTTCAGCGACTGGGCCAGCTACGAGGCCAGCCGCGCCGGTGCGCCCTGCCCCTGCTGTGCGCAAACCAGCGCGGTCCTGCCCTCGATCCCGCAGATCAGCCGCCTCTCGAGCGGGCTGCGCCGCGCCGAGGCCCGCGCCGATGCCACCTCGAGCGAGCCCAAGGTGATCAAGCGCGGCCATCTGCCGAGCTGCGGCTGCAACATGTGCAAGAAAGCCGCGCCGCCGACATCGCGGCGCTGGATGCTGGGCCAATGCTAAAAGACCGGTAAGTCGGGTGCGAAACCGCGAGCGGCGTACCATCCCCTTACAAACCCGCAAAGGGCCGGAGGCGCAGGTCTCTGGCCCGTTCCATTTCCGGACCGACCGCGATTGTGAACATCTTGTGGATACAGAGGGAATTAAACTCACCATAACATTCCCAATCGAAAGCCATGATATTGTCCTCAACAGCGACAAGCGGCGCAGCCCGCCGGACGGTCGCGAAAAACGTGAGGAGCACATCATGACGACGACGGCAAAAGCACTCGCGGATCTGAAGGAACGTCTGAAATCCTCGGACCGCATGCCGCTGGTTTTTCTCGGCCACGGCTCGCCGATGAACGCGATCGAGGATAACGCCTATTCGCGGTCGTGGGAGGAGCTGGGCCGTGCCCTGCCGCGCCCTCAGGCCATTCTCGTGGTCTCGGCGCATTGGATGACCCACGGCACAACGCTGGTCGATGTCTCGGCCCTGCCGCGCACCATCCACGATTTCCGCGGCTTCCCGCCCGAGCTTCATGCCGCGCAATACCCCGCCCACGGCGATCCCGAGCTCGCCCGCGAAGTGGTCAGCCTGCTCGCGAGCCACCATGCCGAGGGCGACGACACCTGGGGACTCGATCACGGCGCATGGTCGGTTCTGGCGCGGCTCTACCCCGAGGCCGACGTGCCGGTCTTCCAGCTCTCGATCGACATGTCGAAGGATCTCGACTGGCATCTGACCATCGGCAAGGATCTGGCGGATCTGCGCAGCAAAGGCGTGTTGATTCTCGGTTCGGGCAATGTCGTCCATAACCTGCGCACCATGCGCTGGGGCGGCAAACCCTATGATTGGGCCGAGGAGTTCGACGGCTATTTCGCCAAAAACCTCGAAAACCGCAATCTTGCCGCCTTGGCCGACCGTAAGGCGATGGGCAGCCTCTTCACGATGGCCCAACCCACGCCCGACCATTATCTGCCAGCGCTGACCATCGCCGGTCTCTCTGACGACAAGGACCGGCTGACCTTCATGAACGATTCCATCGATATCGCTTCGGTCTCGATGCGCAGCTTCATCTTCCATTAAACCGCTTCAGCCAAACCGGCCCGACCCGCCCGAGGCACGCGCCTCCGGCGGGTCTTTGCGCGTTTGGCTTTCCGCTCTTGAGGCTTGCGCCATTTTGGCTGCTTATTTGCACAATATGCGCAAGTAAAAGGAGCCCCCCATGCCCGCCTTCCAAGGAAAATCCGTTCTCGTGCTCGGCGGCAGCCGCAGCCTCGGCGCGACCATCGTGCGCCGCTTTGCCGCCGAAGGTGCCACAGTGGCCTTTACCTATGCCGCTTCGGGCGCCGCCGCCGAGGCGCTCGCGCGCGAGACCGGCGCCACCGCCCATCTCACCGACAGCGCCGACCGTGATGCGGTGATCGCGCGGGTCGCCTCTTGCGGCCCGCTTGATGTTCTGGTGATCAATTCGGGAGTCGCGATCTTCGGCGACCCGCTCGAGCAAGACCCCGATGCGATCGAGCGCCTTATCCGCATCAATACGATCACCCCCTATTTCGCCGCGGTCGAGGCCGCGCGGAAGATGCCCGACGGCGGCCGCATCATCGTGATCGGCTCGGTCAACGGCGACCGGATGCCCTTGTCCGGCATGGCCTCCTATGCGCTGTCCAAATCGGCGCTTCAGGGCATGGCGCGCGGGCTGGCGCGCGATTTCGGCCCGCGCGGGATCACGGTCAATGTCGTTCAGCCCGGTCCGATCGACACCGATGCCAATCCTGCGGAAGGTCCGCTCAAGGACGTGATGCATGCCTTCATGGCGATCAAACGCCACGGCCGCACCGAAGAAATCGCGGGGCTGGTCGCCTGGCTCGCCGGCCCCGAGGCGGGCCTTGTCACCGGCTCGATGCAGACGATCGACGGCGGTTTCGGGGCCTGAGGCCGAATCCGTCCGCCCCTGCCGGCCCACTGCGCCTCCCCGTTTCCCGGCCCTTCAGGCCGTCATCCGGCGTGCCCCTGCGCTTTGGCGGCCTGATCCTCGGCGATGTAATCCATCAGCTTCTGGGCCAGAGGGTGCAGTGTGCGCCCGCGCCTGAAGATGATCCCGAGATCGCGGCAAAGCTCCGGAGCGTTCAGCGGGCGGAAAACCAGATTGCCGCGCGGCAAAAGCTCGAGCGTCAGCTCGGGCAGCGCCGTCACGCCCAGCCCCGCCTCTATCATCGCGCCCGCCGTCGCGGGATGCGTCGCCTCGTGGGCATAACCGCCCGCCTGCCCCAGATCGCGCAAAAGCTGGTCGGTCAATTGGCGCACGCTGGTCATGGTGCGCATGGCGATAAGCGGTGACTGCAGCAAATCCGCCCATGACAATTCGGCTTGTGCGGCCAGCGGGTGATCGTGATGCAGCACGGCGAAGAAGCGGTCCCGCACCAGCGGCGAAAAGCCCAGATGCGGCGCGGCCTCGGTTTCGACCGAAATGCCGAAATCGGCCTCGGCGCGGGTTACGGCCTCGGAAACATTGCCCTTGAAGCTGTCGAGAATATCGATCGTAACCGACGGAAAATCAATATGGAACCTGCGCAAAGGCGCAGGCAGGATCCGCGCCGCGACCGAGGGCAGCGCCGCGATCGCGAGATGGGTGGAGCCGCCCGTAACATAGCTCGTCATCTCGTCGAGCGAGACCGTCAGATCATGAACCACGCGCTTGGCGATCGGCAAGAACGCCTCGCCAAAGGGCGTCAGAACGACCTGCCGCGTCGTGCGGTCGAAAAGGCGCAGATTGAGCCTTTGCTCCAGCCGGTTGATCGCGCGGCTGACTGCTGGCTGGGACAAAGCCATCGTCTCGGAGGTGCGGCTGAAGTTTCCCGTCGCCGCCACCTCGAGGAAAATCTGGATTTCGAAGGGGGATATATCTATGCGTTTCATGCATGAGTTTGTCGTAATTATTCATTTCTGACGCAAGACCCAATCTGCCAATTTGTCTGCAACAGCCGGGGGAGCGGCTTGCGGGAGGGATGGGATGTTAACAATTCTGGGTTTTGCGACGATCGCGGTTTTCCTGATCGTCACCTTGAGCGGAAGGGTTTCGGTGCTGGTGGCGCTGGTCCTGATCCCGCTGATCGCGGGGCTGATCGGCGGCTTCGGAGCCGAGATCGGCCCGATGATGGTCGACGGGATCACGCGGGTCGCGCCGACCGGCATCATGATCATGTTCGCGGTACTGTTCTTCGGGCTGATGCTGGGCACGGGGATATTCTACCCGATGATTCTGGGCCTCGCGCGGCTGATCAAAGGCGACCCCGTGCGGCTCTGTCTGGTCACGGCGGCGTTGGCGATGCTGGTCTCGCTCGATGGCGACGGGGCCACGACCTTCCTGATCACGGTGACCGCGATGCTGCCGGTCCACAAGGCGCTCAAGATGAACCCCGTGGTTCTGCCCGGCGTCGTGGCGCTTTCGGCGGGGGTGATGAACCTGCTGCCTTGGGGCGGCCCGACCGCCCGCGTCATGAGCGTGATGAGCGCGGATAGCGCGCAGGTCTTCCACCCGCTCATCCCCGCGATGATCGCGGGCATTCTGTGGGTCTTTGTCGCCGCCGCGCTGATCGGCTACGGCGAGCGCAGACGTCTCGGCATCGATACGGAGCTGGATGCGACCAAGCTGGTCGTGACGACCGATCCCGCCGACGAAGGCGCGCTGCGGCCGAGGCTCTTCTGGTTCAACGTCGCGCTGACCCTTGCGGTTCTGGTCGTGCTTTTCATGCATATCCTTCCGCTCGGACCGATCTTCATCATCGCCTTCTGTATCGCTTTGGTGGTCAATTACCGCAGCTGGGAGGAGCAGAAAGCCCGTCTCGTCGCCCATGCCGACAGCGTGGTCATCGTCACCTCGATGATCTTTGCCGCGGGGATTTTCACCGGCATCCTGTCGGGCACGGGGATGATCGACGCGATGGCACAGGGTTTCGTCGCCATCATGCCCGAGAAGTTCAGCGGAGCCCTGCCCCAGATCGTGGCGCTGGCCAGCATGCCGCTCAGTCTCGCCTTCACGCCGGATGCCTTCTACTTCGGCATTCTGCCGGTGCTGACCTCGGGCGGCGCGGCGATGGGGCTCGACCAGCTCGACATCGCGCGCTCGGCGCTCATGGGCCAGATGACCACGGGCTTCCCGCTGAGCCCGCTGACGGCCTCGACCTTCATCCTGATCGGCCTTTCGGGGGTCTCTCTGGGGGCACATCAGAAATTCGTCTTCAAATGGGCCTTCATGACGACAATCGTCATGACCGTGGTTGCAAGCCTCACCGGCGCGATCTGAGAAAGGAAACAGGATGGACAAGATTGTTCGGATCGGCTGCGGAGCGGGCTTTGCCGACGACCGCTCGGACGGGGCGGTGGCAATCGTGGCGGAGCTCGCCCGCCTCGAAGGCCCGCGTTTCCTGATGTTCGAGACCCTCGCAGAGCGCACGCTGGCCCTCGCGCAGATCGCCAGAAAAAAGGACCCCGATGCCGGTGCAGGCACGGGCGTCGAGCGCTTCCTGCGTCCGGTTCTGGCCGATTGCCTGTCGTCGGGCATCCGCATCGTCTCGAATTTCGGCGCGGCCAATCCCCGCGCAGCCGCCCGCATCGTGCGCAAACTCGCGGCCGAGCTGGGCCATCCCCATATCAAAATCGCGGTGGTCGAGGGCGATGACGTCAGCGACGAATTCCCGCTCGACGAGCTGATCCCGCGCGAGGTGATGGGCACGCTTCTTGCCCGCCGCCCCGAGGTGATTTCGGCCAATGCCTATATCGGCGCTTTCGAGATCGCGGCGGGGCTCGATCTCGGCGCCGATATCGTGATCGCGGGACGGGTCGCCGATCCGGCCCTCGCGCTTGCCCCCCTCATCCATGCCTTCCGCTGGAGCGAAGCCGATCTCGACCATCTCGCGGCGGGCACGCTGGTCGGGCATCTGCTCGAATGCGGCTCGCAGGTTTCGGGCGGCTATTTCGCGGATCCCGGCCTCAAGGATGTGCCCGGCCTCGACGAGGTCGGCTATCCGATCGCCGAGATCGCGGCCGACGGCAGTTTCGTCGTGACCAAGCCGCAAGGCACCGGCGGTCGCGTCGATTTCGCCACCGTGGCCGAGCAGCTCTTGTATGAAATCCACGATCCCGCCGCCTATCTCACGCCCGATGTGGTGATCGATGTCAGCGGTGTCGAGATAGAGGAGCTCGGCCCCGACCGCGTGCGCGTGACCGGCGTCAGGGGCAAGCCGCGCACCCCCACCCTCAAGGCCACGGTCTGTATCGACGGCGGCTATCTCGCCGAGGGCGAGGTGTCCTATGCAGGGCCCAATGCCGCCGCGCGCGGCCGCCTCGCCATCGAAATCCTGCAAAAGCGACTGGCACGCCGCCTGCCCGAGCTGCAGATCCGCGCCGATCTGATCGGGGTCGCGAGCATCTTCAACGACAATGCCGGCACGACCCTCGATGCGGCACAAGCCACTCCTTCTGACGTGCGCGTCCGCGTGGCGGCGCAGTCCTTCTCGCCGAACGAGCTGGACCGTTTCCTCGACGAGGTGCGCGCGCTTTATTGCGCCGGTCCCGCCGCCGGTGCGGGCATCCGCACCAGCAAAACCCCGCGTTTCTGGAGCGCGTCCTGCCTGCTCGAACGCGACCGCATCCACCCCAGCGTCTCGCTGGTCGAGGAGGACTGATCATGGCAAAGACACCGCTTCACCGCATTGCCCATGCCCGCGCCGGCGACAAAGGCAATCGCGGCAATATTTCCCTGATCTGCTACGCGCTCGAAGACTACGCGATCATCCGCGATCAGGTGACGCCCGATTTCGTGGCCCGCGTCTTTGCCGCCCGCGCGTCGAGCAAGATCACGCGTTACGAGCTGCCCCAGCTTGGAGCGATGAATTTCGTGATCGACGGGTTGCTCGAGGGCGGGGTGAATTCAAGCCTCGGCCTTGATGGTCACGGCAAGGCTTTGTCCTTCCTTCTGCTCGCCGCAGAGGTCGAGACGCCCTGAGGCTGCCGCGCAGAACGCAAAACGGCCGGAGCATCCCTCCGGCCGTTTGGTTTTCCTTTCTCGGTGCCTGTCGCCTCAGCGCCGTGCCTCGGATGCGAGCAAGGCGCGTTTGCGTTCGATCCCCCAGCGATAGCCCGAAAGCGCGCCGTCATTGCGCAACACGCGGTGGCAGGGAATGGCCACGGCAAGCGCATTCGCCGCACAGGCCTGCGCCACCGCCCGCGCGGATTTCGGCGCGCCGATCTTGCGGGCGATACCGGCATAAGAGGCCGTCTCTCCGGCGGGGATCTCGCGCAGGGCCTGCCAGACGCGCTCCTGAAAGGCGGTTCCGCGGATATCGAGCGGCAGATCGAGGCCGATCCGCGGTGCCTCGACAAACCCCACCACCTTGGCCACCAAATCCTCGAAACCGTCATCGCCGCCGATCAGGGTCGCATCGGGGAAACGGTCCTCGAGATCGTGGATCAGCACCTCGGGATCGTCGCCGAGCGTGATCGCGCAGACGCCCTGCGCGCTTTGCGCCACCAAAATCGCGCCAAGGCTGCTTTGTCCGACCGCAAAACGGATCTCGGCCCCTTTGCCGCCGCTGCGGTAGCGCGTGGGCGTCATGCCGAGCGTCTGCGCGCCGCGTTCGTAAAAGCGGCTGCCCGAGCCGTAGCCCGCCTCGTAGATCGCGCCGGTCACGCTGCCGCCCTCTTGCGCCAGACCCGCACGCAATTTGCGCGCGCGATGGGCCATGGCCCAAGCCTTGGGGGTCAGGCCGGTGACCGCTTTGAACTGGCGGTGGAAATGATAGGGGCTCAGCCCGATGCGGGCGGCGAGACGGTCGAGGGTCGGAAGTTCCTCGGCGGCCTCGATCAGGCGACAGGCCTCGGCGATCAGCTCGGCATTGGCCTCGGCGGGGGAACGGCCCTTGGGATGGCAGCGCAGGCAGGGCCGAAAACCCGCCGCTTCGGCCAGTGCCACCGTGTCGAAAAGCGCGACATTTTGCGGCTTGGCCAATCGCGCGGGGCAGGAAGGGCGGCAAAAGACTCCCGTCGTTCTGACCGCATAGACGAACTGCCCGTCGGCGTTGCGGTCACGCGCGACGACCGCTTGCCAGCGCGGATCTCTTTCGGTGGGCGGCGCCTCTGCGGCCGCATCGGGGCTGATGATCTGGGGTTCGAATTTGGTCATTGGACTTCCCGCGACTTGCGATGATGGAAGCAGAGTAGCGCGGCCAAGACCAGCGCTCACTCCGCCCCTTGCTGTCAAATTCGCGGGATCGCGGCAGGTGGCCGGCGGTCGGGCTCTCAGGCCTGCGGCCTCAGACAACCGCCGTCAGGATCGGATAGAGCGAGCCGAGCAGCATCAGCGCCATGACGATATTGAACAGCCTTTGGCGCAGCGGAGAGGCCAAAATCCCGCGCAGCATCGTCCCGAACCCCGCCCAAAGCGTGACGCAGGGCGCATTGACCATCAAATAGACCAGCGCAAGCAGCGCGATATTCGCGATGAACCGCTCTTGCGGTGCATAGGTCGCAACCGCGCCGACCGCCATGATCCAGGCCTTGGGATTGACCCATTGGAAGGCCGCCATCCGCGCGAAACCCAAGGGCCGCGCATCGGTGCGGTCGATCCCCTCGACCGGTGCTGACGCCATTTTCCACGCCAGATAGGCCAGATAGCCCGCGCCGGTCACACGGATGATCTCGTGGAGCATGGGCGAGGCCAGAAAGACCCCGCCGAGCCCCAATCCCACCGCCAGCACCATGAAGGAAAAGCCCAAAGTCACCCCGAGGATCATCGGCACCGTACGACGAAACCCGTAGGTCGCCCCCGAGGCGAGCAGCAGCGTGTTGTTCGGACCGGGCGTGATCGAAGTGACGAAAGCATAGGCGACGAACGCCAGAAACAGATCGGAGGGCATGGCACTATCCTGAGCGGCAACCGCAAGCGAAGGCGGATTGCGCTGAAGATGAAATCTGTGACACTTTTTGAAAATACCTTATAGTGTACCGTGACACTTTTCCGAACGGCAGGACAGGACATGCACCTCGCCTCTCCCTGGACGCCGCGGCTCGGCGACGCCCCCGCCGATGGCGGCAAGCGCCCGCTCGAGCGTCTGGTCGCCGCTTTGGCCGAGGATATCACGAGCGGCGCCGTCCCGACCGGCGCGCGCCTTCCGCCGCATCGCGAGCTGGCTTATCAGCTCGGAATCGGGCTCGGCACGGTCACGAAAGCCTATGCCGCGCTCGAGCGGCGCGGTCTGGTCCATGCCGTTCGCGGTCGGGGCATGTTCGTCGCGGGCACCACGCCCCTCCCGCAGAACCGCGTGGATCTGAGCATCAACACCCCGCCCCAGATGCTCAGCGACCGCCTGTTGGCGGCAACGCTGTCGAAGCTGGCCAAACGGCTCGATGCGGGATCCTTCGGGGCCTATACGACGGGGATCGGCAGCCCGAGGCAAAGGGCACAGATGGCGCAATGGCTTGGCCTCCAGCGGCTGGAGATCGCTGCCGAACAGGTGCTTTTGTGCAATGGCGCGCAACATGCGCTCTCGGTGGCCTTCGCGCTGGTCGCGCCGTCCGGCACGCGCGTTCTGACCGAGCGCCACTCCTACCCCGGCGCGATTTCTCTGGCGCGGCAGGGTCTCCATCCGCTCGAAGGGCTTGCCTGCGACGCGCAAGGCCTCCTGCCGCAAGCGCTCGAGCAAGCGTTAACGGCGCAGCGCGCGGCGGAGCCTGCGCCGGTGCTTTACGTCACGCCCACACTTCAGAACCCGACCGGCGCGACGATGGGGCTCGACCGCCGTCTCGAAATCGCGCGCCTGTGCCGCGCCCATGACATCACCGTCATCGAGGACGACGTTTATTCGATCTTCGCGCCCCCCGACATGCCGCCGCTGGCCATGCTGGCGCCAGAGCGGGTGGTCTATGTCAGCGGGTTGTCGAAGGTCCTCAGCCCCGGCCTTTTCATGGGGGTGATCGCCCCGCCCGCCGCTTTGGTCCCCCGTGCCGTCGCGATCATTCAGGCGACCTCGTCGATGGCCTCGCCCGTAACCAGCCTGATGATGGAGGAATGGCTGGCCGACGGCACCGCCCCCGCCATTGCCACTTCGATCCGGCAGGAAGCGGTCCGGCGCAACGATCTGGTCCGCGCGATCCTGCCCGAAGCACGGATTTTCAGCGCGGCGCGCGGCTTTCATCTCTGGCTTGCGATGCCATTGCCCGAGGCATCGGCGCTGGTGCGGGCTTTGGCGGGCGACGGCGTGATCCTGCCCGCGCCCGAGCGTTTCACGAGCGACCCCGAGGACGCCTACTCCGGCCTGCGCATCAGCATCGGCGCGCCTCCCCTCGAGGCGCTGGAACGCGCGCTGCATCTGATCCGGAGGCGCCTCGACGCGGCGCAGGCCTCGGAACAGGCGGGCACGGCGGGCTATCCCTGATCCCCGCGCGGGCCTCGTATCAGGGGCGATCTAGCCGATCTCGATCACATAGCGCCCGCGCGTCTCGCCCTTCAGGATCGCTTCGGCCAGTTTCGGCACATCGGCAAGCGGCGCGGTCGTGGTCAGCGCGGCCAAAAGACCGCGGTCAAGATGGCGGTCGAGATAATCCCAGGCCCTGTCGCGTTTTGCTTGCGGGGCCATGACCGAATCCACGCCCAAAAGCGCGAGCCCGCGCAGGATGAACGGCATCACGCTCGACGGCAGATCCATGCCCTGCGCCAGACCGCAGGCTGCAACCGCGCCGCCGTAAACCGTCTGGGCAAGCACATTGGCCAAGGTATGGCTGCCGACCGCATCGAGCGCGCCCGACCAACGCTCTGCCTGAAGCGGGCGTCCGGCTTCGGCCAGATCGGCGCGCGCGACAAAGCCCTTGGCCCCGAGGCTTTCGAGAAATCCGTGCTGGCTCTCGCGGCCGGTTGCGGCAATGACGCGGTATCCGCGTCGCGCCAGCAGCGCGATGGCGACGGTCCCGACCCCACCCGCTGCCCCCGTGACCAGAACCTCACCCTCGCCCGGCGTGATCTTGCCCCAATCCTCGAGCGCGATCGCGCAAAGCGCCGCCGTATAGCCGGCGGTCCCGATCGCCATCGCTTCGGCCGGCGAAAAGCCCGCGGGAAGCCGCGTCAGATGGGCGGCCTTGATGCTTTGATAGCGCGAATAGCCGCCCCATTCGGTCTCGGACAGGCCCCAGCCGTTGACCAGAACCTGATCGCCCGCCTTCCAGCCCGCGACACCGGATTCCACGACCACGCCCGCCAGATCGATCCCCGCCACCATCGGCAGGCGGCGGGCGATGGGGATCGTCCCCGCAATCGCCAGACCATCCTTGTAGTTGAGGCTCGAATGGCTGATCTCGACCAGAACGTCGTTCGCGGGAAGATCGGCGCGGGTCAGGGTCTCGAGCCCCGCCTGCCGTTTGCCCCCCGCCTCGCGGATCACAAGCGCCGGAAAGCCTTTGTCGATCGTCATGGCCATGCCTCTTTCGTTGAAATCGCGCCGCACCAAGGAATGCGGGACGGCCCGCAACAAGGGCCGCAGACCGGCCCGTCCCTTCGGCTTTGTGCCATGAGAGGCGGATTTCACCTGCCATGCAACCGGAAATGCGCAACCCTCATGCGGGCTGCCGGCAAGAGAGAAACGGGCACGGCTTCGCGCCATGCCCGCCTCAATTCTACCGTCTCTTTTCAACCGCCGCGGCGCCGGAGCCCGGCGCCTGCTTATGCTTCGGGCATGGGGTAATCGGCCGCGTTCAGGACCCAGCCTTCCTGCAGCGAGAAATCCATGCGCGGCGGGCAGAAGATATCGACCAGCGCATTGGCGCCCGCGCCGCTCGCCTCGGTCGTGTGGATGACCGGCGGAGGGATCACCAGCGACGAAGGCGAGCCCATGTCGAGATGCTGGTCGCGCTGCCAGTCGTTGCGGTCGACCGTCCAAGGCCAGCGCAGATGGTGGGTGAAGCTGCCCGCAAGCGCCAGCGAGCATTGCTCGAAATCGTCGTGGTGATGGGGCGAGAGCTTTTTGGGATCGCGCGGCCCGTTCGAAACGTCAAGGAAGTTCACCATGAAGGTCGTGCAGCGGAAGATGCGGCCGAAACGGCCCTCTTGCGGCGCGACATCAAGACTATAGGCGCGGATCTGGTAGCCGCCCTCGGGGGCGGGCCATGTCGCGAAAGGCGGAATATGGCTCCGGCCCGCGTCATAGGCGGCGCGATTGGGGCAAAGCGCCAGAAGATCGGCGGCTTTGGCGGTGAACAGGCGCACGATCGTGCCGCCCTCGGGCAAGATCACGCGGCTTTCGCCCGGCGGAACGAAAACAATGGAATTGCCCGCGACATCCTGCACCGCGCCATTGGCCTCGATCCAGGCCGGGCCATCGGGCAGGATCACGACATATTCGTCCTCCTGCCCGTGCCGCACGAAGCTCGCGCCCGCCTCGGCCTCGCCATAGACGAGGACGAAGTTGCAGCCGCGCTGCAGCCATTCCTTGCGCCCGTCCTGCGCGATCTGCGGCGCGGTTTTATGGAATTCGGCGACCTGCTCGACCGCGATCAGGCCGGTTTGCGGCGGTTTCGTGGCGGCCGCAAAAAGGGCTGCGCGGGGGTCTTTGTCTTTATACATCTCTGGTCCAATCCGGTTTGGCGCGATCAATCGCGCAGGGCCGCCATGATCCGGCGCGCCCCTTTGAGCAAAAGGCCCTGATCCGAGCCGCAAACGAAAACGCTGACGCCTTTGTCCTGCCAGCCTTTGATCTGGGCCTCGTCGCCGACGAAAAGCCCCGCCGCGATACCTGCGCCTTTGGCAGCACCCACGACCTGCATGATCGCGGCGTCCAGCTCTGCCGATGGAAAGCCGCAGCCCAGCGATTGCGACAGATCGGCGGGGCCAACGAACAGCACATCCACATCGGGCGTGGCCGCGATCTCGTCGAGATGGGCCAGCGCCTCGACATCCTCGATCTGGACCATGACGACGCTTTGCGCATCCGAGGCCGCGATATAGGCCGGCGCGGTCATCGTGCCGTAATTGCCCGCACGCGGCGAAGGCGAGAGGCCGCGTTTGCGCGGCGCGAATTTCACCGCCTCGACCACGCTTTTCGCGGTGGCGCCATCCATGACATGGGGCACCATCACGCCTGCACAGCCCAGATCCATCAGCGGCGAGATCCGCGCCGCAGACTGGCCCCAGCACCGCGCGACCAAAGGAAGGCCCGCCGCGCGCGAGGCCAGCGCGAGCTGGTCCATCGCGCCGAGATCAAGCGGCGCATGCTCCTGATCGGGAACCGCGAAATCGAGCCCCGCGTGACCGAGGATCTCGATCACATGGGGCGCGGGCGTCTTGACGAAGGTGCCGACGACCAGCTCGCCCGCCCGGATCTTGTCGCGCAGGCTCATGCCTCGAGCCCCACCAGATCGGCGGCGATGGTCGTGGTCATCTGGCGGATTTCACCGTCCGAATAGCCCGCATCCATCAGCATGGCGATGATCTGGCGCATACCTTCGACGGGATTGGGATTTTTCATCTGGCCGAGATCGGTCCCGAAGAAGCTGTTCTCGACACCTGCCGCATCGACGACCGCACGCAAATGCGCGGCATCGAAAATCTGGAAGGTCGAGGGGATGAACATGCAGACGGAATGCTCCATCTTGACGCCCATCGCCGCGAGTTCGGCGACCTGATCGAGGCTGCAATCGTTGACATAGGTCGGGTGGTTGAGAAACAGCCGCTTCACGCCGCGCGCCTTGGCCTCTTCGTAGAAGGGGAAAAGCTCGCTGACATGGTGATGCCCGCCCGAGACGACGGCATCGGCCTCGGCGATCAGATCGAGGATGTGCTTGACCTCGTCGCGGACCAGTCCTTTGTCATCGGTCAGGGTCAGCGGGATCGGCGCCACGGTTTTCTTGGAGTTCTGCGGGAATTTGAATCCGGGCTTGTCAGCCTCGTGATCCATGTGGTTCTTGGCATGGGCGGTCGCCATCCAGACGACGCGCGCGCCCTGTTTGAGCGCGTAATCCACCGCCGAGGGGTTCAGCCCGCCAAGCGGATTGTTCAGCACGATCGAGCCGATGGCGCGGGCCTTGAAGCCCATGTTCTCGTTGATCAGCGTGGCGATCGGCATGGTCGGGTAATAGTGGTCCTTGAGCAGGACGGCGCGCATGCCTGCCTCGTCGGCTTCGCGCAATGCGGCAACGTGATCTAGTTTGCGCGGATGCAGCGAGGGGCCGCTATGGACATGAAGATCGACCGCCCCCTGCATCAGCGCGTCGATCTGGGCGTCGCGGGCAGTGGTGGTCTCGGAAATCGTGGTCTCGGAAGTCATGGGTTTGCTCCTTCAATCGAGCCGCGCAAGAGGCGCGGGAATATGGTTGCGCCAGACCTGATCGAGGACCGGCATGTCGGCAAAATTGCGGCGGCTGTCGGCGGCGCGGCCAACCAGATCGGCAGCGCTCAGCCCCTTCTGCGCGAGATAGGCGTCAAGGGTTGCGACGGCCTCGGACAGAACGCCCCAGCCGCGCAACATCACGGCGGAGGACAGGCCCACGGCGCTCGCCCCCGCCAGCATCATCCGCGCGACATCATGGCCGTCGGTCGCGCCGTTGATCCCGATCAGCGCGGGCCCCGCCCCCAGCCGCGCCCGCGTCATCGCGAGCCAATGACAGGTGAGCGGCAGGTTCCAGTAGCCGCCGATACCGCAGCTTGTGCCCAGAACCGGCTCCATCGTGTCGAGATCGGGCACAAGGCCCAGGGCGCGGCCGGCGATCACCGCCGATTGCGCGCCTGCGCCAAGGGCTGCGGCAACGAGATCGCTCACGCGTTCGCTCTGGCCCGACAGCTTGACCCAGACGGGGATATCGACCGCGGCGGTGATGCGGCCGACCAGATCCGCGACGCGCTCGGGCGAGAGCTCGGTCGAAACCGCGCCCTTGGCGGCCTGGCTCGCATAGGGGGTGCCGATGTTGAACTCGAACACGCGGATACCCGCGGCCTCGAGCGCGCGGGCACGCTCTACCGCGCCCTCGATCCCCGCCATGACGACCGATCCGACCAGAAGGCAATCGTGTTTGCGCGCCTCAAGGTCCATCCGCACGGCCTGCGCCAGCCAATCGTCGAAGCCCAAAGGGCTCAGCCCCGAACGGGTCAGAAGCGTGGCATCCGCCGCCGTATCCCCGGACCAGTCCAGCCGGTTCCAGCGGTGATCGAGCGCGGCATATTCGGCCTGCAAAAGCTGGCGCTGCGCGGGGGCCGATTCATTGGCGGATTTCATCACCACCGCGCCTGCGCCCGCCCTGATCGCCGACAAGATCCCCGCATCATCGATCAGATGCTCGCCCGAGGCCGCAATCACGGGGTTCTTGAGACGAACCCCGCCGATCGTGACCGCAAGCCGGCTCATGCCCCTGCCCCCAGAACGCGCGGCAGAAACAGCGAGATCTGCGGGAAGACGGTTATCAGCGCCAGCACGATCAGCGCGATCCCGATCATCGGCAAGGCGCGATAGGCGATCTTCTCCATCGGGCGGCCGGTGACACCGGCGATGACGAACAGGCACAGCCCCACCGGCGGCGTCACGAAGCCCACCAGCACGTTGAAGACCACCATCACGCCCAGATGCACCGGATCAAGACCGAGCATGCTGCCGATCGCCATCAGCGCGGGCACCGTCAGGATCAGGACCCCGATCGTGTCGAGGAACATCCCCAGAAACAGCAGGATCAGGTTCACCATCAGCAAGATGACGTATTTGTTGTCGGAAATGCCGGTCAGCAGTGCCACGGCCTTTTGCGGCAATTGCTCGATCGCGAAGATGAAGCCCGCGACATTGGCCACCGCGACGAGGAAATAGATCGCCGAGGTGATGATCGCCGTCGAGATGAAGGCCTCTTTGAGGAAACGCCAGCTCATGGCGCGGTAGACGAAAGTCGCGATGAAAAGCGCATAGATCGCGGCGACGGCAGCCGCCTCGGTCGCGGTAAAGATGCCGCCGCGGATGCCCACCACGATGATGATCGGCAAAAGCATGACCGGAATGGCCTTCCAGAAGCCCTGCGCGATTTCGCCCAGGCTCTGCTTTGCGGCCTTGGGATAGCCGCGCCGATGCGCGACCCAGACGGCATAGATCGACAGAAGGATCGCGAGCAGGAAGCCCGGTGCCAGCCCCGCGATCAGCAGTTGCGAGATCGAAGTGCCCGACAGCGCGCCATAGATGATCATCGCGATCGAGGGCGGCACCAGCGGCGCCATCAGGGACGACACCGCGATCAGGCCGGCCGAATAATCGACGTCATAGCCCTGACGTTTCATGTCGGGGACCATGACGGTCCCGATCGCCGCCGCATCCGCCGCAGCCGATCCGCTGACGCCACCGAAAAGGAAGCAGCCCCAGACCGCCGTCAGCGACAAGCCGCCGCGAAAGCGTCCGACGATGGAATTGGCGAAACCGATCAGGCGGCGGGTCAGCCCGCCCACATCCATGATCGAGCCCGCCAGCACGAAAAGCGGGATCGCGAGCAGGACGAACATATCCATCCCCGCCAGCATGCGCTGCGGCAGAACGATCAGGAACTGCGTCTGTCCGGTGAAGTAGAAATAGCCCAGAGCGCTGATGCCCAGCACGAAAGCCACCGGCATGCCGATGACGAGGGTGAAAAGAAAAACAGAGCCGAGCCAGATCATGCGGCCTCTCCTGCGTCATCATGGTGGTGATCGGTCGTGGTTTCGCGCGCGACGCCGAAAATCTCGTTGAGCGCGACATGCAGCGCGAGCAGTGCCGCGCCCAGCGTGATCGCGATATGGACCCAGAACATGGAAATGCCCAAAGCAGTCGCGGTCTGGAACCGCGTCATCCAGGCGAATTTCGTGCCGAACCACAGCAGAACCGCCAGAAACACGAGCATCAGCGCCGCACCGACCAGATCGAACAGACGGCGCAGACCGGCCGGCAGACGGTCGACCGCAAGGCGCATGCCCAGAAACTGGCCGCGCGAATAGCTGATCCCCGCACCCGCCATCACGATCCAGATCATCAGATAGCGCATCGCCTCTTCCGACCAGAAAAGCGAGCTGTTGAAGACATAGCGCCAGACCACCTGCATGGTCCCGATCACCAAAATCGCGCCGATCCCCGCGAAGCAAAAGGCCTCGATAGCGGCGATATAGGCGCGCCAAAGCTTGGACATTGAAATTCTCCGTTCTGGGCGAAAGCCGAGGGCGCGATCTTGCGACCGCGCCCTCAAGCCTTGGGCCGCCTTTACTGGGCGGCGGGGGTCAGCTGTTTGGCGGCGGTCGCGAAGTTCGCGATCAGCGGATCGGTCGCCTCGTATTGGGCGACAACCGGCGCGAAAGCGGCCGCGAGCTCCGCCTTGAAGGCCTCCGAAGGTGTGACCACCGGAATGTTGCGGGTCGCGAGCTCGCCTTTGATCTTTTCGTCGAGATCGCGGACCGCCATGACCTGCGGCTCGACGATTTCGTCTGCGGCCTGACGCATGACCGCCTGCTGCTCGGGGGTCAGACCCGCGAATTTCGCCTGATTGACCAAAAGGAAGCTCGGCCAGAAATAATGGCCGGTCAGCGTAACGCCTTTGGCGATCTCGTAATATTTCTCGCTTTCGATCGAGGTCAGGTTGATCTCGACCGCATCGAGCGTGCCGGTTTCGAGCGCCGAGTAAACCTCGCCGTAAGCCATCGGTGTCGGGTTCACGCCGGTCGCCTTCCACGCATCGAGGAACATCTTGTTCGGCGCGACGCGGGTCTTGAGATGCTTCATCCCTTCGAGGCTTTCGACCGGCGCGCCAACGGTCAGGAAATGGCGCTGGCCACCATCATAGACGCCGAGCGCGACCATCATGTGGTTTTCCAGACGGTCCATGATCGCGCGCGCCTCGGGCGATTTGGCCATGGTGACGAAGCCCTGGTAATCGGGGATCAGACCGGGCAGCTGGAAAGCGTCGATCGAGGGTTCGAGCGTCGAATAGGCCGAGGTCGAGTTCACGGTCATGTCGACGGTGCCGAACTGGACGCCTTCCATCAGCTCCTTCACGTCGCCCAGCTGGCGCGCGGGAAAGATCTCGATGTTGATGTCGCCGTTGGACAAACGCTCGACCGCTTCTTTATAGCGCACTGCCGTGTCGTGAATCGGGTGCTGCTCGAACACCGCATGTCCCAGACGCAGGGTAACCGGATCAGCCCAGGCAGCCGTCGACAGCAAGGCACCCAAAAGAGCACCGACCGCAAATTTCGTCATGATTTCTCCTCCGATGTTCCCCATGTGGGAACGCTGTTCTCAAATTGACACGGAAGAAGAAAGCCGTCAACACGGAGATAACGAAGATGGCCAAAGGGGGGAGAGCATGGATAAGGTGGATACGGTGCGCGCGGCGGATAGCTGTCTGCGCATCCTCGAAAGGATCGCCTTTGCGGAGTCCCCTTTGGGCGTGACGCAGATCGCCGCGGATGTCGGCATCGCAAAAGGCGCTGTTTTCAAACATTTGCGGACACTTCTTGAACACGGGATGATCGTACAGGACCCGTTCTCTTCGCTTTACACCCTCGGGCCGAAGCTCTGGCTCATGGCGCAGCGCGCACCGGCGGGGGCCAATCTGGCGGAAATCGCGCTGCCCCTGATGCGGGCCACGCGCGACGAATTGGGGGTCGCGGTGGTGCTGAGCATGCCCACGCCGCGCTCGGCCTTTGTCGTGGCGACCCTGCCCAGCAACCAGCCCATCGAGATCGGCGTGCGCCCCGGGGGCGAGCTCAGCCTCCATTCCTCGGCCCAGGGCAAGGTGCTGCTGGCGTTCGGTCCGCCCGCGATCCTCGCTTCCCTCCCCGAGCGGCTGGCGCCGGTCACCCCCAAAAGCGTGCTCGACAAGGCAGCCCTTGTGGCCGAGCTCGAAGAGGTGCGCCGGCTGGGCTATGCCACGGCCCCCGAAGAATCGCTTCTGGGCATCAATGCCGTCGCCGCGCCGATTTTCGACGCGCAGGGCGGCCTTCTGGGCAGCATCGGCCTCATCGCCTCGATCCAGCATCTTGGCACCGCCCCGAGCGAGGACCAGTTGCGCGCGCTTTTGTCGCTGACCAAGGCCATCGGCCAGCGCGGCAGCTCCGTTCAGGACGGCAGCGAAGAGCGCGGCTGAACCATTCGGCGCGGCAGGGGATTTCGGCGGAAAAAGGGCTGGACTTTACCCCCCTTCATCCCCAAATCCCGCCTGTCCGCCCGCCATCGGCACAATGGTCTTGACCTCAAGGCGCAAGCTGCGATGAACGGGGCAACCTGACGCGCCTCTCGAAAGGAATGCCCGTGAAATTCCGCTTCCCCGTTGTCATCATCGACGAAGATTTCCGGTCCGAAAACACCTCGGGCCTCGGCATCCGCGCTTTGGCGGAGGCCATTGAAAGCGAGGGATTCGAGGTCCTCGGGGCCACGAGCTATGGCGATCTGTCGCAATTCGCGCAGCAGCAAAGCCGCGCCTCGGCTTTCGTGCTCTCGATCGACGACGAAGAATTCGGCGACGGCCCCGACCCGAGCCCCGTGATCCTCGACCTGCGCAACTTCATCGAGGAGGTGCGCTGGAAAAACCCCGATGTCCCGATCTTCCTGCATGGCGAGACCAAGACCTCGCGCCATCTGCCCAACGACATCCTGCGCGAGCTGCACGGCTTCATCCACATGTTCGAGGATACGCCGGATTTCGTCGCCAAACACATCATCCGCGAGGCCAAGAACTACCTCGAAGGCATCCAGCCCCCCTTCTTCAAGGCGCTGCTGGATTATGCCGAGGACGGCTCCTATTCGTGGCATTGCCCCGGCCATTCGGGGGGCGTGGCCTTCCTGAAATCGCCGATCGGCCAGATGTATCACCAGTTCTACGGTGAAAACATGCTCCGCGCCGATGTCTGCAACGCCGTCGAGGAACTGGGCCAGCTTCTGGACCACAACGGCGCGATCGGCGCGTCCGAGCGCAATGCCGCGCGCATCTTCAACGCCGATCATTGCTTCTTCGTGACCAACGGCACCTCGACCTCGAACAAGATGGTCTGGCACCATACGGTCGCGCCGGGCGATGTCGTCGTGGTCGACCGCAACTGCCACAAATCGATCCTGCATTCGATCATCATGACCGGCGCGATTCCCGTCTTCATGCGTCCGACGCGCAACCATTGGGGCATCATCGGCCCGATCCCGCATTCCGAATTCGAGCCGGAATCGATCCGCGCCAAGATCCGCGCCAACCCGCTGCTGGCGGGCGTCGATGCCGATGCCGTCAAGCCGCGCGTCATGACGCTGACCCAATCGACCTACGACGGCGTGCTCTACAACACCGAAGAGATCAAATCGCTGCTCGACGGCTATGTCGACAACCTCCATTTCGACGAGGCATGGCTGCCCCATGCCGCCTTCCACCCCTTCTACGGCACCTATCACGCCATGGGCCGCAAGCGCGGGCGCACCAAGCATTCGGTGACCTATGCCACCCAGTCGATCCACAAGCTGCTCGCGGGGATTTCGCAAGCGAGTCATGTGCTTGTGCAGGATTCCGAGAATGTGAAGCTGGATCGGCACCTCTTCAACGAATCCTATCTGATGCATACCTCGACCAGCCCGCAATATTCGATCATCGCCAGTTGCGATGTCGCGGCCGCGATGATGGAGCCGCCCGGCGGCACCGCCTTGGTCGAGGAATCGCTGCTCGAGGCGCTCGATTTCCGCCGTGCCATGCGCAAGGTCGACGACGAGTTCGGCGAGAACGACTGGTGGTTCAAGGTCTGGGGTCCGGACGAGCTGTCCGAAGAGGGCATCGGCCAGACCAAGGACTGGGTGCTGCGCCGCACCGACAGCGAAGGCGTCCAGCGCGACGGCGAGGACAGCTGGCACGGTTTCGGCCATATCACCCCGGGCTTCAACATGCTCGACCCGATCAAGGCCACGATCATCACGCCGGGCCTCGATATCGACGGGCGCTTCGACGAGACGGGGATTCCGGCCTCGATCGTCTCGAAATATCTGACCGAGCACGGCGTTGTCGTCGAAAAGACGGGGCTTTACAGCTTCTTCATCCTCTTCACCATCGGCATCACCAAGGGCCGCTGGAACACGTTGCTGGCGGCGCTCCAGCAGTTCAAGGACGATTACGACCGCAACCAGCCGCTGTGGCGCGTCATGCCCGACTTCACCGCCAAACATCCGCGTTACGAGCATATGGGCCTGCGCGATCTGAGCCAGCACGTCCACACGCTTTACGCCAAATACGACGTGGCGCGGCTCTCGACCGAGATCTATTTGAGCGACCATGATCCGGCCATGACGCCGACCGAGGCCTTTTCGCATATCGCGCGCCGCAAGACCGAACGCGTGCCGATCGACGAGCTGGAAGGCCGCATTACCACGAGCCTCGTCACCCCCTATCCGCCGGGCATCCCCCTGCTGATCCCGGGCGAGAAGTTCAACGCGAGCATCGTCGACTACCTGCGTTTCAACCGCGAATTCGCGCGCGAATGCCCCGGTTTCGAGACCGATATCCACGGCCTTGTCGCGGAAGTGGGTCCAGATCACGTGACGCATTACTACGCCGATTGCGTGGCCGATTAAGTCCGCAGCAGCCAAAATCCCGCGCGGGCGGAAGCACCCTGCCCGCGCCCGCGCCCCGACCGCGAAACCTTGCGCCGCACTGTCGCATGCCTCTTGCTATGCCTCCCGTCTGGCGCTAGGTCTTTTTTCGGGCCGGCTTAGCTCAGCAGGTAGAGCAGCTGATTTGTAATCAGAAGGTCGTGGGTTCGATTCCTATAGCCGGCACCATGAAAACAGCACCTTGGCGCATCGCCACAAGGGACAGGCCGGAACTTCAGGCCGTCATTCATTCCTGACGAGCAAGACGACTCCAGCCGGATCACAGGTCCAGAGCCCGTTCACGCCGTCGAGCGGCTCCAGCTCGTCCCGCCTCGGACCGCCCAGCCTTTCCAGCGCCTGATCGGGTTCATCCGAGAAAAGCTCGAGCCAGACGTCGACCTGGCTTTGATGCGCGACGCGGTCAATCCACAGGGTCATCTCCCCGAAAGTGAACCCCACGCTGTTCGTCAAGGTTTTCGCGACCGTCAGCCCGACCTTGTCGCGGTAATAGGCCACCGTTTCCTCCCATTTATAGAGCGGAACCTTGATGGCGATATTTTTTCCCGGCTGAATTTCCATGACTTCCTCCGATGATCAGGAAACCATCCTTGCCCCTCGGGGGCGCGTTGGCAACTTTATCGGCAAGGTTTTGCGCAAGGCATCAGCCGGATCGCCGCTCCCTGCCGGAAATCACCGCGCGAGTTCTGCGGCCGCCATAGCGGCAATCGCGAGATCCACTTCCACCAGCGGATCTTCATCCTCCAGAAACCACGACGCGGAGAGCCCTGTCCAAGCAAGAATCCATTGCAGCAGTCTGTGACGCTCCAATCCCGCGGCCTGCGTCACGACCTGCAGCCGTTCATGAAAACGCCCCGGTCGGGTTGCGACCGGATGGACGGGATCGGCGAGATCGGGATTGGTGAAAATGTTGGCAAAATCAAAGCCGCGCTCGCCGACAAGACCATGCGGGTCGATGGCGCACCAGCCGCGCCCGCCAAAATCGAGCACATTGTCGTGGTGGAGATCGCCATGGAGCACCGTCACCTCCCTCGGATCGGCAAGCAAGCTGTGCGCGGTCTGCAGGCTCTGGGCCAGAATGCCGCCATGCTTTGCCGCGGCTGTCTCGAGATCGCGAAACCAAAGATCCAGCGGCACCAGCTCGGGTATTTTTTCGGGGCGCCGACGATGCAGCTGTCCGGCGGTTGCGCAAAGAATGCGGCTTGCAGCATCGTCCTCTCCACCCCGAGCCATATCGGCCAGCGAGCGCCCGCCCGTGGCGCGCTCGATCAGGACGGCATCGCTGTCCCTTGCAAAGACCTTTGCCGCGCCCTCGCCGGCCCACCATTCCATCAGTGCCGCACCCCGCTGTTGGTCCGGCTGCGACGAGACCTTGAGCATCGCGGGCATGTCCTGCCGCAAGACCGGAAGAAGGCGGGCGGTCGGCGTGACAATCGGCTCGCCATCGGCAACCAGATTCCAGCGCAGCAGATAAGGCTCAAACATTGCTCTCTCGCGAAGAAGACACGGCTTTGCGCAACATATGATCGACATCCGGAGAGGGGAAGAACGAAGCTCCCGCTCGCAATGCTGGGATTTCCCTCTCGTACCAAGCGCTTGCCTGAAATGTTTTTTCCCCTCGCTGCTCGGGTGAAGCCTCAGGCGGCGAACGCGGCCCTGCCTCGCCCGAGCCGCCTGCCCTGAGCGCCCGACCGCGCATGGGCGGTCGGGCCGCGTTTTCGTCAGTCCTGCCAGCCGCCATATTGCGCGACCGGCGACCAGTCGGGGCAGACCGCTGGCAGCGCGGTCATCCGCGCGGCATAAGGGCCTGCGCCATAGACGACCTTGCCGCCGGTAAAGGTCAGCAGGCTCTCGATCGCGCCGATATCATCGGCCGGAACCGTCAGATAATCGTCCGAAAGCACCGCGAGATCAGCGAATTGCCCCGGTGCCAGACGCCCCTTGAGCGCATCCTCGCCCGAGAACCAAGCGCTGCCGACAGTATAGAGTTCGAGCGCCTCTTCACGGGTCAAAAGCTGGCGTCCGGTGCGGGTTTCCTCGCCGCCGAGCGTCTTGCCTGTGACCAGCCATTCCATCGCGACCCAAGGGTTGTAGCTCGCGACGCGGGTGGAATCGGAGCCCGCCCCGACCGGCACACCCAGCTCCAGCATATCGCGGATCGGCGGCGCATTGGCCGTGACATCGCCGCCGTAGCGCTCTTTGAAAAACTCGCCCGCATAGGCCAGCCGCGCCTGAACCGCGATGCCGCCGCCCAGCTTTGCGATGCGCTCGATATTGCCGCGGCTGATGGTTTCGGCGTGATCGATCGCCCAACGCACGCCGGCAAAACCCGAACGCCCCGCCTCGCGCTCGAGCCTGTCGGCCTCCTCGAAGACATCCATGATATGGCCGACGCTCTCGTCATAGGTCGCGTGGATGCGGATCGGCCACTTTTGTTCGAGCAAATAGCGGGTCACGGCGAGCAATTCGTCATGCCAGCCTTCGCGCGTGGTGATATCGGGGCGCGGTGCCATCCAGTTCTCGAAATCGCCCGCGCTCCAGACCAGAAACTCGCCGCCGCCCTCGAGCACGAAACCATGGCTGAGCTTGTCGGCGAGATTGACGTTGAGCGCCCAATCCTTGACCCATCCCTCGAAGGAGGCCAGCTCCTTGCCGGGCGCTTGCGGGAAGAGGTAGCTCGAGACGCGCACCGACATCTCGCCGCCATCGGCCAGACGCTGCGTGCCGATGTAATCTTGCGGAAAGACATGCCCGCCGCCACCCGCGTCAATCGCGCTGGTGATGCCGAAGCGGTTGAGTTCACGGTAGAAATGGCGTGCTGAATTGACCTGATCCTCTTCGCCCAGCCCGGGCAAACGCCCGATGGCCTGATAGAGGATCATCGGATCGGGCTCGGCATGCAGGATCGCTCCGCCGTCCTCGGTCAGCTCGTAGCGGCTGCCGGCGGGTGCCTCGGTTTCGGCCGTGATGCCCAAAGCCTCGACGCCCGCGCGGTTGAGATAGCCCTGGCTGTAAAGAAACAGGACGAAAACCGGCACATCCGGCGAGGCAGCCGTCAGTTCCGCCGGTGTCGGCATCCGCTTTTCGTCGAATTGGTAGGGCGACCAGCCGCCGATGACGCGCACCCATTGCCCCTCCGGCGTCCGTGCGGCCTGTTCGGAAACCATCTCGAGCCCGCGCGCGAGCGAGGTCAGCCCGTCCCAGCGCAGCTCGGTGTTATAGAAGCGCGCGGCACGCACGACATGGCTATGGCTGTCGTTCAGGCCGGGCACCACCGTGCGCCCTTCGAGATCGATGCGTTCGGTCCCGTCCGAAGCAAGCGCGAGGATCTCGCTGTTGGTGCCGCTGGCAACGATCAGCCCGCCGTCGATCGCAAGGGCCTCGACCTGCGGTTTGAGCGGATCCTGCGTCACGACCTTGCCGTTGTGCAGGATGAAATCGACGCTGCCGTCCTGAGCCGCGGCAGCCGAGCCGATCAGGCAGGAGGCCACCGCCGCAGCGAATCCCCCAAAGGCGTAACGCCCGGCACCGAATGGCGCTTTCTTTTTCGTGTCCGTCATCCGCTCTTTCCTCCTGCATTCCCGCATCCGGAAAAACGCGGCCGTCAGGACCGCACCGCATGCTCCGAAGGAAAGATTAATGTCCGTTATGTCTTTGGTCTATCGGGCAGAATTAGAAGGTGCGTTCGATAAATTGTATCCGCCACCCGTCGCTTTGGGATCAAATCATGCCAAAGCCTATTGAGTGCGATCGCTCCGAGAGCCTTGTCGCGTGCCTTGTCATGGCGCCTGTCATGGGCCCTGTCGCGAGAAAGCGGTACAAAGCGCGCCCGCGCGAGCCGTTTGAAAGGCGCATCACCCGACAAGCGACGAAAGGCAAGGGGTCGGGCTAACGCGGGCGACTCTGCGCGCCGGAACAGAAGGTATGCGCGGCGGATTCTGCCCTGCACTCAACGGCCCTGCCCTCAAAGGACTTGCCATCGGTCCCGACTAAGGCTGCTTCTTCTTGACCTTGTCGATCAGAACCGCCTGCTGCCATGCTCCGGGCTTTTTGTCGGTCCGGTGGATGCAGCCGACCCAGCAGCAGGGGCGCTTGTTGCCCTCGGCAAGCTCTTGGCAAAGCCGAGCGATGCGGCGCTCGCGGGTGGCGGCCTGTTTGGCATCCTCGACCCAACAGATGAATTCGTTGCGCCCGATCGGCGTCAGCTTTTCCCAAAGCCCCAAAAGCTGGGGATCGGCCCGCAGAGCGGCCTGCAGATCCTCGCCTGCCTGATGGACAGTACCGTGGGGAAAACTCTCCATCGCGCGACCTCGGGTCCGGTTTCGACAAGGCGCGCGTCGGCGGCACCTTTGCGGATTTTGGGGGCGATGCCGGCAAAAGTCCAGCGCTCGGCCACATGCCGCCGCGCCCTGCTCCGGCCCGCTGTCCTTCGTCGTGATCGTGTTGTATTGCTACAAAAAACGATACAGGTCTTGAAATGCGAACCCATTTTGCTGCCCTTCTCGCTCTTTCCCTCGTTGCCGGCTGCGCGGTGGGCTCCGGTGCCGTCGTCCGAGGGGCCGGTCCCGACGATCTTTTGAAGCTGCGCGAAGGCCCGAGCCTCAATCACAAGATCATCATCGGCCTGCCCGACGGCACCCGCCTGACCCGCCAGAATTGCGTGACGAATGCCGGCAAGGTCTGGTGCAGGGTCACGCTGACCGACCGGCCGAGCGTGTCGGGCTATGTCTCGGCCGATTATCTGGCGCATCGCTGACGCAAGGGCGCCCGAGCGGACGGATCGCGCGCGGCACCGGCTGCCGAGCCCTGCTCAGCAGAGCATGAAGCCCGACAGCAGCAGCACCGGCAGACCATAGGCCTGCCACAGCGCCCATCCCGCCAGCAGGACGAGCGCGGCCAGAAAGGCAATGACGATCCGGTTAAAGCGCGGGATCTCCATTATCGGGCAACCGGCCGCTGCAAGGGCGCGTCCTTGATCGGCCAATGCAGCAGCGCCGCCAGCACGGCAATCGCGATCGAGACCTGCCAGGCGAAGTCGTAGGATCCGGTGGCGGCATAGACAGAACCCGCCCCCCAAGCACCGAAGAACGAGCCGAGCTGGTGGGACAGAAAGACGATGCCGAAGAGCGTCGAGACATAGCGCACGCCAAAGATCTGGCCGACCAGACCGCTCGTCAAAGGCACAGTCCCCAGCCAGAGAAAGCCCAAAGTACAGGCAAAGACCGTAGCCGTCACATCCGTGATGGGAAAGGCCAGGAAAAGCACCATGGCGACCGCACGGGCCAGATAGATCCAGGCCAGAACGTATTTCTTGCGCAAGCGGTCAGCCGAGACGCCGAAGACATAAGAGCCGAGGATGTTGAACAGCCCGACCAAGGCCAGAGCCCGCGCTCCGATCGCGGGATCAAGCCCTTTGTCGACCAGAAAGGCCGGCAGATGTGTCCCGATGAACGCCACATGAAAGCCGCAGACGAAAAACCCCGCGTTCAACAGCCAAAAGCCCGAATGTCCGGCTGCCTCGCGCAAAGCCTCGCCGAAGCTCTGGCTGGGGGCAGAGCCCGCCTCGACCTGCTGCGGCTTGCCGGCGATCCCGATCGCCAGCGGGACCATCAGCGCGGCAAGCGCGGCCGAAATCAGCAGCGCCTCGCGCCAGCCGAAGCCCTGGATCAGCCCTTGCGCGACGGGAACCAGAAGGAACTGGCCGACCGAGCCTCCGGCCGTCACGATTCCGGCGGCGAGGCCGCGTTTCCCGGCTGGCACGGCGCGAACCGCCGCGCCAATGGCAATGACGAAAGTCACGCCCGTCATCGCAAAACCGACCAGCCCGCCCAGCGTGACCGTCAACCCGAAAGCGCCGGAGATCATCGAGGCCAGCACCAGCCCCAACGCATAGAGCGCCCCGCCCAAAGCCGCGACGCGCCCCGCGCCATGTTTGTCGGCCAAGGCCCCGACAAAGGGCTGGGCAAGCCCCAAAAGCAGGTTCTGGACCGCGATCGCAAAGCCGAAAGCCTCGCGCCCGATGCCGGTATCCAGCTCGACCGGACGCAGATAGAGGCCGAAGGATTGACGGATACCCATGGCGATCGTGACCAAGGTCGCGGCGCAGATCAGCACGATCCAGGGGTGTTTGGGTGAACGGGAGATCGGCGTCATCGGGGGCTCCTGCAATGCGTAAATCGGGCTTTTCGGATCTTGTCAAAATAGATAGCAATCATAATCTAATTGGGCGTGTCAAGCAATGCCGCCACCCTGACCCTCGCTCGAGGCATGATGATGCAGAGAACCTGCCCTGTAACGCCTGCCCCCCCGGCCATACCGGCCGACGTTTACATGCGCGCGCATGACCGGTCCGATTGCAGGGATCACGCCATCGCACTCGCGGCGACGAAAGGCTAAGGCTTGGGTTCCCCGCACGCGGCGGAACCGGCATGATGGCGTGCCGAGGGCGTTGAAGGCGTGGTTGTTTGTCTTGCGGAAGGAGACATGAGATGGGACGATCCTCGGCCGAACAGGCCCAGCAAAACCGCGAAAAGATCGTCGGGATCGCAAGCGCCTTGTTTCGCGCGCATGGGGTCGAGGCTGTCTCCGTCGCCGATATCATGGCCGGAGCCGGTATGACCGTCGGCGGGTTTTACAAGCATTTCGCCTCGAAAGACGCACTCGTCGAAGAGGCAACCGCCCGCGCCTTCGACGAGGCCGCGGCGCTTTGGCAGCAGTTCTTCGCGCCAGCGGACACGCCCGATCATGGTTCGCGCGCCGCGCTTGTTGCGCATTATCTGCGCCCCGAGCCGCAAAACCGCTGCCCGATCATCGCCTTCGCGCCCTATAGCGCCGAACAGGAGCCGCAGGCCGCCGCCAAGGAGGCCTACGACAGGGGGGCCAGCGCCCTGCTCGGGGTTTTCGACACAGAGAACCGGCCCGCGAACGGTCAGCCACAGGCCGACGCTGCCGATCCCGACAGCCTGATCCTTTTCGCCGCAATGGTCGGCGCACGCATTCTGGGCGAAGCGGCCGGTGACAGCGCTTGGGTCGAAGCCCTCAGAAATGCGGTCATCGCGCACGCCGCCGGGAAATGAACCTCAGGCGCCAGAAGCGACGAGGCGCGACAAGGATTGGCTCCTCAGCCACACGCCGATCCTTGCGGGCAAAGCTCACGTTCTTCGGTCCCTCGATCCGTCTGCCGGATACGCGGCTTGCCAAGAGGGTGCAAAGCCGGAAGTTGATTGATAACATTCAAATTCAATCATTAAGCATTCTCCCCAAACACCATTTCAGCTTCAAAACATTCAGAAGCGTTTTTCAGAATTCGGCCTTTTTCATGACCCTATATCCGCTTTTGCCGGTTCCGGCGCTTGCAACCCTGCTCTGCCTCGCCTGCCATTCCGCCCAAGCCGACGGCTTTTTCATGCAGGCCGACGGCGGGCGCGAGACCCGTGGCGGCGTCATCGCCCTCCAGCGCAGAGCGCTGACCTATGGCATCAATGCCAGCGCCTATGACGGCGGCGAGGAGCTTTACGCCAGCCTCACCTATGCCCTGCCGCTCGGCGATCTCGCGGTGATGAAATTCGGCCCGGCCATCGGCAAGACATGGGAGGATGACGCCGCCAGGAATGACGATCTGCGTGCAGGGGGAAAAATCGCGCTCGAGCGCTATCGCGCCACGGATTTCGGCGGTCTCTACGGTCTGGCCGAAATCGGCAGCATCAACGATGCATGGTTCCTTCTCGCGCAGATGGACAGCCGCGCGCTGGATGCGGGGATGAGCCTCTCGCGCGGGGGCAGCGACAATTACACCGAAACCACCCTCGCCTTGCGCAAAGGGTTCCGCGACAGCCCCTTCAGCCTGCGCGCGGCATGAAATACGAGGGATTGACGAGGGTGCGGTCCCGCCCGCGCCGCGCCTCGGCTCAGGGCAAAAGCAGATGTTCGGACGGCGCACGCGGATCGGGGGCGAGGCAAAGCGCGACAAGATCGCGCGCGATGCTGCGCAAGCTCTCCTCATAGCCGCGCCAACCGGAATCGCGACTCGCGCGCAGCAAGGCCCAGGCGCGCAGCAGGTCCCCGTCGGTGGCATTGCGCCAGTCGGTCGCCTCGGCGGCTTGTCGATCGGGCTGCCACTTCCACGCCATAAGGCTATCTTCGCGAATGGCGAGATGGGCGCGCGTCCAGCCCTCGATCCTCGCGAAAGCCTCCGCATCGCCAAAGCTCTGCGCGAGCAAAAGCCCGTAGGCCTGCCCCTCGGAATGGCTGATCCCGCCCTGTTCGGGATCGACAACGCGCCCGTCGGGCATGAGGAAATCGCGCGCCCAAGCCTCCCAGCCCGTGCGCATTTGCGCGGCCTCCGCGCGCCACGCGGAGCGACCGAACGCGCCAAGGCCCGCGATCCCCGCGAGCACCATGCGGCGCCGCAATACGGGCATCCTGCCCAAGGGATCACCCATGCCCTTCGTCATATCCGTCTCCGCAGCGAAACCCGTCGCGGGGACAAGACCCGCGCGGCCATTGCTTGGCCCATCGTCTTCCTTAGCCCCGAAAGCCGGATCGGGACAGAAGCGAATGCGCCGCGCGCCGTGACGCAATCGGGCAGAAACGCGGGCAAAGCTGCGACCAGAATGTTTCGTCTCACCTCACGACGCCCCTATGCCTCGGCAGCGTCAGAAAAGATCGTGCCGCGTGTAAAAGCCGCGTGGATGATCCCATCAATTTCGGGGCCGCAAAGCCCGCGCCCCGCTTCCCGAAAGCGGCGGAAATGGCGAGCGGCAGGATCACGAAAGCCGGTGCGCCGAGCGGACGGGCCAGCGTATTCCTCCCCCGCCTCCTCCGTCCATTTGCGTGAAATTCCGCGGGCACTCACAAAAAGTTCATGCTTTTCATAAGCATCTGTCGATCAAGGAAAAATCGGGACCACGCCTTTGCCGGTCACGCTCGACCCGCAGCCGTTTCGGAACCCCCATCCCGCCCCGCCTGTTTTCTTCCCGATTACCGCAATCACACAACCCAAGGAGGAACCCATGAACTGGGACATCATTCAAGGAAAGTGGGAGCAGCTCAAAGGGAGCGTCAAAGAAAAATGGGGCGACCTGACCGATGACGAGCTGACGGAAATCTCGGGCAAGCAGGACAAGCTCTCGGGGAAACTGCAGGAGAAGTACGGCTGGACCAAAGAGCGCGCGAATGACGAAATCAACCGCTTCTTCGACAAGGACCGGTCGTAATCTCCACGGATACCGACCCTGCAACCAACATTGGAGAAACCCGATGAAAGATCGCATCCTCTATCCGCTTCTCGCAACCGCAATGCTCGGCACCGCCGCATTTGCGCAAGGCACGGCCGAAACCCCCGGTACGACCGAGCCTGCCACGATGGAGCCCGCGGAGGCAGAGGTCACCACCGACCCCTCGGCCGCCACGCCGGCTCCGGTCGCAACGGATGCCGCGCCGGTCGCGGATGCTCCGGTCGAGATCGTCATTCCGGTTCCCGAGGGCTATACCCTGACCGAGGTCGGCACCATGACCGCCGACCAGCTCAAGGGCGTGGACATCTATGACCCCAGCGATGCGAAAATCGCCGAGATCGCGGATGTCGTGATCGGGTCCGATAATGCGGTGACCGGCATTGTGACCGATGTTGGCGGCTTCCTCGGCCTGGGCGAGCATCGCGTATCGCTCTCGCCCGATCAGGTCACCGTCTACAAGAATGCCGACAACGACTTGCGCGCCTATGTCTCGATGACGAAGGACGAACTCAAGGCGCTTCCGGCCTATGAAATGCCCAATCCTTGAGGCAGGATGAAGGGCGCGGCGCGAGCCGCGCCCTTTGTCGCTCGTGCGCCCGCCGCGCCGCAATGGATGGGGCGGGCGCAAGAGCCGACAGACATTTTCTTTGCACCCCGCCGCCACGCACCGCCCTCCGTCACAATCCGAGATCATACAGGCACACCCCGTCCGCTCATCCATCCACCACGCACTGGAGGACCGCATATGACGCAGATCGCCAAAAACACCGTTTGCCTCTGGTACGACAAAGACGCCGAGGAGGCCGCCCGTTTCTACGCCTCCGTCTTCCCCGATACGTCGGTCAATGCCGTGCACAAGGCACCGGCCGATCTTCCTTCGGGTAAAAAGGGCGATGTCCTGACGGTCGATTTCACCGTCCTCGGCATCCCCTGTATCGGCCTGAACGGTGGCTCCTACTTCAAGCAAACCGAAGCTTTTTCCTTTCAGATCTCGACCGAAGATCAGGCCGAAACCGACCACTACTGGAACGCCATCGTCGGCAACGGCGGGCAGGAAAGCGAATGCGGCTGGTGCAAGGACAAATGGGGCCTCTCGTGGCAGATCACGCCCAGAACCCTGATCGAAGCGCTTGCCGCCGGCGGCGAAGAGGCGCAACGCGCCTTTGCCGCCATGATGACCATGCGCAAAATCGACGTCGCCACCATCGATGCCGCCCGACGCGGCTGACGGAAGGGCAATAGCGGGTTTCGGGGTGCGCGCGAAACGATGCGTTGCGTCGTCCGACATTTTTCCTGCAAGCGAGACTGGATGATCAGGGCTTGCCCAAGCCTCGTGCGGCACAACGAAAAACCACGAGGACCGTTTCCCGATCCCTGCGAATTCATTCGCTTGCAAAGACCATGCCCGACTTCCAGCTGGTCTTCTTTCTTCCATGAAATCAAAGACGCCCCAGCGAACGAAGATATGGTCGAGTTTGGGGCAAAGTTTTTTCCACCATGAAAGACCGGTTAGAACCCCGAAGCCCATGGTATAGCGGGCTTGATCGGCTTCCCTTTGGCTTTCGTGCTTCAGACTGCCTTGGTTTCCTTTGCCGCCTTCAAGCGTTGGGCATCATCCCAGCGGATCTCCAACACCGCGAACCCCGCATTGGCCAGATCGGGGTCATCATACCGCGCCGCTGGCAGGCGACAGCGCTCGACACGATTGTCCAGCCGCCGGCATCCAAAGTTTGCGACTGCGCGACCTGATCCGGAAAGGCGTCGAGATACCCTCTGGCAAAAGCCGGTCTGCGAACACTTCCGTGGCCGTTCGGGGGCGAATGCATGCTGGAATGAGCCGGCCCGCGTGATAACAAAAGAGGGAAAGTTAGCGTGGCTGCGGGAAAGGTTTGAAAATGCACCCTTTGGTTCTTGATGGTTACAACACTTTGATCATCGCCGCGATTGTGCTCCTCGTTGGCCGCTATCTGGTTCGAAATGTAAAATTCCTAAACGATTTCAATATCCCAGAGCCGGTCGTCGGCGGGCTCGTCGCAGCCATTCTTCTGACCATCGCCCATGCCGCATTCGGCTTTGTCATCAGCATCCACGGCGACCTGCAAACCGCCATGATGCTGATGTTTTTTTCCTCCATTGGCCTAGGTGCCGATTTCGGCAAACTCAAGGCGGGCGGCAAACCCTTGGTGGTGTTGACGATCGTGGTGGGCGTTTTCATTCTGGTGCAAAACATCACCGGCATCACCATGGCGACCTTGTTCGGAATGCCCCCGCTGACGGGACTCGTGACGGGCTCGATCACGCTGACCGGCGGGCACGGCACGGCTGCGGGATGGGGGCCACGGCTTGAAGAACTCGGCGTGACCGGTGCAACGACGCTGGGTATTGCTTGCGCCACGTTTGGTTTGGTGATTGGCGGCTTGCTGGGTGGACCTGTCGCTCGGCGCCTGATCGCCAAGCACAATCTGACCAACACACGCCACACCTCCGCAGGTGCGACCCCCGACAAGCAGCAGCTGGACGCCACCGGAGACGAGCCGCCGGTCAACGAGGATGGCTACATCGATACCGCCTATTACCAATTCGAGAACCCGACGCGGTTGCGCCTGATCACCGCACAAGGCGCGCTCGAGACCCTGAGCCTCTTCGCCGTCTGTCTGGCCGCCTCGTCCTACATCTCCGTCTTCATCTCGACCAACTTCCCCAAAGCGCCCGTCACCATTCCGACCTTCGTCTGGGCCTTGGCAACGGGCGTGGTGGTGCGCAATTTGGTCACGCCCTTGTTCAGCTTCAACGTCTTCGACCGCTGCGTGGACGTCATCGGCAATGTCGCGCTGTCGCTGTTTCTCGCGATGGCTCTGCTGTCGCTCAAACTGTGGGAGTTGGTCGATCTGGCGATTCCGCTTTTGGCGATTCTCGCGGTGCAAACCGCTGTTCTGGCGGTGTTTGCCAGCGTGGTGACCTTCCGCGCTATGGGCAAGGACTACGATGCCGCCGTGGTCGCCGTCGGCCATTGCGGCTTCGGCATGGGCGCGACCCCCACGGCGGTGGCGAACATGCAGGCCATCACCTCGAAATACGGCGCTTCGCACAAGGCGTTTCTTATCATCCCGCTGGTCGGAGCATTCTTTGTGGACATCATCAACGCCGCGGTGCTGTCGATTTTCACCTCTCTCCCGTTTCTAAATTAGGGAGAGTGGCGCTTACTTGAGCGAGCGGCAAAAACGTTGCGCTCGCTCACATGAGCATGATCACCAGTGCAGCGTGGATAGGAACGAGCAAGCGCCTGTATCCGGAAGCCAGCACTGCATGGATGCTCGACAAACCCTGCGACCGGCAGTCAAGCGCCGCCCCTACCATTGTTTTCTTTCAGTTTTCACCAACAGGGAAAAGCCGCAGAACTGTCGCAGCGCAAACTCGGATTCGCCGGAGGCTGTCAGGCGACGCTCGAAGCAAACAATGCGCGTAGGCCTGACCTGATTTCGTCGAGCCGGCCATTCTGATCCGATGACCGGCCATGATCATTGGTCCCACGAATCGAGAGCTGGCCTGTTGGGCTGCCCGGAGGTCCGCTCAGTTTGCCTCAAACCGGCCCCCTACCGGTAGAGTGCGGACGGAAAATCGCCCAAGACGGGTAAGAGGCTGTAATTCGGGCGAAAGTTAGTGCCAAGTGGCAATTTTTCTTCAATGAAATCAATGATCATTATAACTCTCTGAGGAAAGATCCACTCGAGTTCGGGACAAAGTTCTTTCCACCCTTGGCGACCGGTCAGAATCAAAAAAGCCCACGAAATCGCGGGCTTGATCGGTTTTCCATTGGTTTTCGTGCTTCAGGCGGTCTGGATTTCCGTTGCCGCCTTCAACCTTCGGACATCATCCAGACGCACCTTTAACGCGGCAAATCCTGAAAGCGATGGATCGCGCCGCCCTCGGATCCGTCCTGCGAAAACCGCATCGATCAGATCTGGGGTCATCATGCCGATCCGCTGACAAGCAACGGCAATTGTCGCAAATCCGTCGGCGGCCTCCTCATCCAGGACATCAGCTTGCGAGACCTGATCCAGGAAAGCGTCGAGATGCCTTTTGCCGAAGACCAATCGCCGAACGCTTCCGGCGCCAGCAGGTGGAAAAAGTGGCATGATCATCCCTGCCCCATAGAGCATCTGGACCTGCCGGACGCTTGCGCCGAGATAATTGGCGACCTTCTCATAGGGAATGGCATTTTCGACATCCTCCTGCAGTACTTCAACCTCGCCGACAGGAAAGGTCAACAGACCAGTCTCAGCGTCGGTCGCGCCCTCAGGTGCCAAGCCCAGCTTTGCCAAAAGCCGCGTCAATCGCTTGCGATGGATGCCGAGAGTTTCGCTAAGGCTGACGACGGAATGCAGGCGGCGCTCCGTGATCTCTTCGCCAAGCAGGCCTCGCCCTTTGCCATCGGGATATGGGAAAGGACATGATCACGCAGCAGCGGTCGGATTGGCCCCGGATCGATCAGCTTCGCGCCCCCGTCGAGCCAGTCGTAAAGGCGGCCATAGACGGCAAGAGGCCCTGCCTGAACTGCCCGGGCCGATGATCGGGCCTGGATTTCGTCAAGGACCGCCATGACGCCGCCCTGCCCTTCGCGATAATACGAAAATCCCCGCTCCACGGCATCGGACCTTTCCGTCCGTGAAAGGCTGCGCAGACGGACATGCTGGCCATATCCAAGAACGGCACCGATCATCTCTGATGCGGCAATGACCTGTTCAATCGTCTGATCGGCCAGCCAGGAAGCGTCGTGGATCCCGTCGAGACGGGAAGAGAGCCAGATCAGCCAGGAAGGAGGTGAGAGCGGCTCCGTCTGGTCGAAAACTTGCAGGGCCATTCTCCCCTCGATGACCTCGCGAAGATCGCAGGCTGCCTTGCCGTCGGCAATTTCCACCAGTCGGCTCCCGTGGTCTGGGCATCCGTCAACATGTTGAAAGCACCAGAGCAGCCGATGCTTCCATACCTCACGGGCGCCATCCTCCATAAGGCATTGAGGGCAGAATTTGCGGATTTTGGTGGAGATGAAACCCGTGCTGATGTCCTCGCCCCTGAACCGGCCATATCGCGACAGAAGTTCGACCGTGCCGCGGGATAGCTCCCGTGGATCTGTGCCGACATCTTCGGCGAAGCTCTCGATGGCCTCGGGCTTGCCGTTCACGAACCGATCGCGGCCAAGATCCAGATCTTCGAGCAGGCGCCGGATCGTCATGCCGGTATGAACGAACGAGAGCCGGGCGGCATAGGAGAGCGCCGTTTCGGAAACGTCATAGGGCGTATATGGCGAGAGAACGGCCATTATGCCCATCCTGCGTCGACCAGAGACTTCTTGAGATCTGGCCAGCCAATCGCTGCGAAAGGCCCAAGCCCTTCATGCTCAGGGTGCTGCAACTCCCATGTGCGGCGGGCATGATCGAGGGTAAGTTGGCTGTCCCTGGCGGTGAGCGCACGCCGCAGGCTGTCCTTGGCCAAAGCTAGGCTCAGGCCAAGGCCTTCATGCGATGCAAAGATCAACCGTTCCGCAAAATGCGGATCGGCAGGGGGCCGAAGCCCGATCTTCTTGCAGCAGGCGGTCACGAACCTTGCGATGTTGATCGCATCGTCGCTGGCCGCCCCGACTGGCCGCAACCGCTGCCATTTGAAACGGCGGCTGGTCTCCGGATCGGTCAGCAGCAATTCACGAAGCTTCGGGATCCCGGACACAATGACAGCGACACCGCTTTCTTCCTGCATGAGTTTTTTCAGGGCTTGGAGGGCGCCCGCCAGATCCCGTCCGGCACCACCACGTAGCAGGTGATGAGCCTCGTCGATCCAGAGCAACGAGATTCCACAGAAGATCAGACGGTGCCGGACCATCTTCCAGAGCTCATGCGCTTTCGCGGAACTCGCCACCTTTCCATATCCCGTTTTGGCCAGGATATCTGTAGCCAAGCTTTTGATCGTCGCCTCGGGCGGCACGTTAACAGCCAAGTAATTGCCGTCACTCTGGGGTGTTCGCTCGCGGAAGCCCTCCAACCTTGCCAGGTTGCGCCGGATCATCGCTGATTTTCCGTCGCCAGAATTTCCGATGACGGCAAAGCCCTTGGTCTCGCCGGTCAGGGGATCACGGACGGGCTCGGGGATAATCTTGCCATCGGCATCAATCTTGATGATCTCGCGCAACCCCTCCTCGAAGGCCTCATCACGGGCGTTTCGCAGGTAGCGATCATCGAGCCAGGCCAGCCGCGACGGAAGGTCGGTCAGATCAGGTGATGCCGAAGCGGAAGATGTTCGTTCTTTCAAAAGCATGGGATCAATCCATCAAATCATCAGTATCATCAGTATCATCATCGCCTGGAACTTCCGGGTGACGAGTTGCGGAGGTGTCGGCGTGGGGCTGAGAAACCGGCGGCGTGGGGGAGATTTCGCTGGCGATCGAAGCATCTGTCTCGACCTCGTCAGCGAATGGGTCGCGAGGCTCGGCGCTGTTCATGCGCCGGGCCGCCGTGTCCATGTAGCGACGATGCCGCTCCTCCTCGAGACGCAGCTCATGTGCCGTCATGATGGTGGGCAGCAGGCCCGAAAGTTGCTTTCGCCGATAGGACTCGACATCCAGCGCATATTTGGCCCGGTTCGCAATCGCTTCATGCTCTCGATTGCGCTCGCGGCGGCTCATCAGCCACGCTTTGTGGTCGATATGCGTTTTACCGAGCCATTTTGGGTCAGTGACCGGAACGGTCAGCCAGCGGTCCGGGCCGACTTTCACCTCGATCGCGCTGATATCGCCCGGCCACCACGCGATTTCCGCTTCGCGCAGATTCAGCGCATGCAGTTCGTCGGACATGTAGTCGAGATGGAAGACCCGGAAGCCAGATTTCTGGTATTTCCGCTTGTCCTTGATTCCGAAAACGTGGCGCATCTCGCGGCGCGACATTTCTGCTGGCCGCAAATTGGCCGTCGCCTCCATCCAAGCCTCATAAGGCGTCATCCCATGCAGGCCTCGATGTGGCTCCAGATGGTAGATGTCGACAATCCAGCGCGTGAGAAACCCGAGTAGATCCTCGAGCGTGACAGATGCGCGTTCTAGGTGATTGTTTTCGCCGCGTTGCACCACGTCGGAAAAGGTACGTCCGGAAAAGCGCTGCAGCAGTTTGGCATGAATGGTGCGAAACAGCCGCTCGATGAAGCCCCTGAGCCAGGGTTTGCCCGCAGGTGCACCGAAATTGGTGATCCCTGCCGCCGCCAAAAGATCGTAGGTCTCGTCTGCGACATAGGCCGGACCCCGATCCTGATCAGCCCCACTTGAGTGGTCCGTTTTAAAAGTTAGTGCATGACCGGCCTTTGGTCCATCGGGATGGTGGTTTCTGGAG